>JAJTBH010000270.1 GCA_021287005.1 Anaerolineae bacterium | reverse complement strand
CTCAGAACGAGATCACTGTTCGCTGTTTTTTTTGCGAATTTTTTCGGCGACGTGGCCAAGCGGTAAGGCAAGGATCTGCAAAATCCTCATACGCGGGTTCAATTCCCACCGTCGCCTCTGCTTCATTAAAAGAAGCTGATTTTTTGGAGAAAGGTTAACCATGAAAAGAGCATCAATGAAGTACATGATTAAAGCTCCTTTATATTTTTTATGGTCTTGTCTGTAGCGGGTGCTTGCCGGCATCCGTTTGGATGTCAGGAAGAGACGCAGGTAACCCGCTTTTGTATTCCGTTTTGGATTAAAAACAAAAAACATACAAAAAACCATAATAGACCATAAGGAGAAGTAAAAATGAACGTCCGCAGAAGTAAAAATTTATCGTTATTAATCGCAGTAATTTTTGTATTGTCCGCCTTGTTGACGGCTTGCGCCGGCGCCACGCCGAGCCCGGCACCCGAAGCCGCTCAACCCAGCGCAGTTGCAGCTCAACCGACCGAGGCCGCTGCCACCGAACCGGCTGCCACTGAGGCTGTAACAGCCACTGAACCGGCTGCAACAGCCACTGAACCGGCTGCAACAGCCACCGCCGAAGTGATCAAATTAAAAGTGGGCGTTTCACCGGTGCCGCACGCTGAAATTTTGAAATACGTTCAGGATAACCTGGCCGCCAAAGCCGGGCTGGACCTGGAGATTGTGGAATTTTCAGATTATGTACAGCCCAACCTGGCGCTGGCCGATGGCCAACTGGATGCCAACTACTTCCAGCACGTGCCGTATCTGAATGATTTTAACAAAGAACATAATCTGGAGATCGTGCCGGTTGCAGCGGTTCACATTGAACCCCTGGGCATCTACTCCAAGAAGATTAAGGCCTTATCCGAAGTCGCCGAAGGCGCTGTGGTTGCCATTCCCAACGACGCCACCAACGGCGGACGGGCCTTAAACCTGCTGGCCGCTAATGCTTTGATCACCCTGAAAGAGGGTGTGGGCACTGCCGCAACCGTCAATGACATCACCGACAACCCCAAGAAATTGGATATCAAGGAACTTGAAGCAGCGCAGTTACCGCGTTCGCTCGAAGACACGACGATTTCAGTGATCAACGGCAACTACGCCATTGAAGCCGGCCTGACCCCGGCCAAAGACGCGCTGGCGCTTGAAGCGGGTGAAAACAACCCGTATGCCAACATCCTGGCTGTGGTGAAGGGGCATGAAAAAGATCCCGGTATTGTTAAACTGGCTGAACTGTTGACATCAGCCGAGGTAAAGAAGTTTATTGAAGATCAATACCAGGGTTCCGTTTTACCCGCTTTTTAGTAACCAACAGGCAAACGTTTTACGGATAGGTTCTCCTGAAAAATGCAGGGGAGGGCAATGCCCTCCTCTGCACGTGTGAGGTTACAGGCATGATATTAATAAAAGATTTAAGCAAGATTTACCGGCAGGGAAATTTTTCCCTTAAAGCCCTGGACGGTGTCAGTTTAGAGGTGGCCAATGGAGAAATTTTTGGTGTATTGGGACCCAGCGGCGCAGGCAAAAGCACCTTGATTCGTTGTGTTAACCTGCTTGAACGCCCGACATCCGGCTCAATATTTTTGGATCAACAAGAAATAACCGGCCTGAATGCCGCCGAGCTGCGCAAAACACGCCAGCGTATTGGCATGATATTTCAACATTTTAACCTGCTCAGTTCGCGCACCGTTGCCGATAACGTGGCTTTTCCGCTTGAAATTGTGGGGGTCGAAAAAAACAAACGCGAGGCGCGCGTTAAAGAATTGTTGGACCTGGTCGGCTTGAGTGATAAAGCCCGGGTTTATCCTTCGCAGCTTTCGGGCGGCCAAAAACAACGCGTGGGCATTGCGCGCGCCCTGGCAAATGACCCCGAAGTGCTGCTTTCAGACGAAGCCACTTCGGCGCTTGATCCGCAGAATACAAGCGCCATTCTTGAGCTTTTATATGATTTAAACCAGCGCCTGGGGCTGACCATTTTGTTAATTACCCATGAAATGAATGTCGTCAGGCAAATTTGCAAACGGGTTGCTATTTTGGAAGACGGCCGGATCGTTGAAGAAGGACTGGTGGAAGACCTGGCCGCCCAACCCGAAACCCGCCTGGCGCGGGCGATCTTTGCGCCGGGTGAACTGCCGGAGATTACCCCCGGAGCCACCGTTGCCACGATTACTTTTGTGGGTGAAACGGCCAAACAACCGGTGCTGGCTTCATTGGTGCGGCGTTTTGACGTGAATGTTAATATTATCGGCGGGAGCATTCAAAAAATCGGCCGGCACCGCGTGGGGCAGTTACAGGTTGAGTTAACCGGGGCGCAGGTTAAAGAGAGCATAACTTACCTGGTTAACCTGCCGGATTTAAGCGTGGAGGTGCATCAATGGATTGGCTGACATGGTTACCGGCCTTATGGAAAGGCACGCTGGATACACTTTATATGGTGGGCATCGCAACCCTTTTTACCATCCTGGCCGGGCTGCCGCTGGGCATTTTACTGGTGGTTACCGATGAAAACGGGCTGATTCCGGCGCCGTTATTTAATCAGGTGATTGGCGCCGTGGTTAATGCGGCGCGTTCGCTGCCTTTTATTATCCTGCTGGTGGTAGTCATTCCGTTGACCCGTATGATCGTGGGCACCACCATCGGCGCAACCGCGGCCATCGTGCCGCTTTCACTGGCAGCCATTCCCTTTTTTGCGCGCGTGGCCGAAACGGCCCTGCGCGAGGTGGATAGGGGGTTGGTTGAGGCCGCCCAGGCGATGGGCTGCACCCCGTATCAGATTATTGTAAAGGTGTTGATCCCGGAATCGTTACCTTCGATATTGTTGGGTGTGACCATTACCATCATCAGTTTAATCAGTTATTCTGCCATGGCCGGCGCAATTGGCGGCGGTGGCCTGGGTGACCTGGCCATCCGTTATGGTTACCAGCGTTTTCAAACGGATGTGATGGTGGCGACCGTAATTTTGTTAATTGTACTGGTGCAGGGCATTCAGATTGTGGGCAACCGGTTGGCGCGCCGGGTATCCAAACGATAATAAAACAGGAGATGTGCAATGAGTACCAATAAATTACATTTCGAAACCCTTGCAATTCATCATGGGCAGGAACCCGATTTGTTGATGGGCGCGGTTGTTCCGCCGCTCTATTTAACATCCACTTTTGCCCATTCCGATCCGGGGGTGACCAAAGGCTACGACTACAGCCGCTCGGGCAACCCCACCCGCACGGCATTGGAATCAAACCTGGCCGCCCTGGAAGGACAAAATGCCCTATCACCGGCGTTTGGCCTGGCTTTTTCGTCCGGTCTGGCCGCAATCGATACTTTGCTGCGCCTGTTTCAACCCGGCGAGCATGTTTTGGTTTCAAACGATGTGTATGGGGGCACCTATCGTCTGTTTGAACGTGTGTTTAAGCCGCTTGGTTTAAAGTTTTCATATGTTGACATCAGCCGGCCCGAAGTTGTGGCAGAAAACCTGTACCCCGAGACCAGGCTGGTATGGCTGGAGACTCCCACCAACCCGTTGTTAAAAATTGTCGATATACAAGAACTGAGCGCCGCGGTTAAGGCCAAAAATCCAAAAATTCTGGTGGCGGTGGATAATACGTTTGCTTCACCTTATTTGCAGCAGCCCCTGGCGTTGGGCGCCGATTTTGTGGTGCATTCGACGACCAAATATATTGGCGGCCATTCGGATGTGATTGGCGGCGCGATTGTTACCACTTTACCCGAAGCCTACGAACGTTTGAAGTTTTTACAAAACGCCACCGGCCCCGTCCCTGCCCCGTTTGACTGCTGGTTAACATTGCGCGGGATTAAAACCCTGGCGGTGCGTATGGAAACCCATTCGGCCAATGCCAGACGGATTGCCGGCTATTTAAATGAACACGCGGCTGTGGCAGAGGTGCTTTATCCGGGACTGGTTTCACACCCCGGATATAAAATTGCAAAAAAACAGATGCGGGATTTTGGCGGCATGATTTCAATCATACTTAAAGGTGGAGCCGAAGCCGCCCGGCAGCTCGTGAAAAATACACGCCTGTTCACCCTGGCCGAAAGCCTGGGCGGGGTTGAGTCGTTAATCGAAGTGCCCGCCCTTATGACCCACGCCTCGGTTGCGGGCAGTGCGCTTGAGGTGCCCGCCGGGTTGGTGCGATTGTCGGTGGGCATTGAAAACGTGAATGACCTGCTGCAAGACCTGCAAGATGCGCTTAAGGCTTAAAAAAGCGGGGAATGGTCGCTATCAAAAATTTTTACCGGCTTATCGAATACCAGCCCTTCTGTTCCGGATTTTTGTAAGAGATGCGGAAATTGGTTTAACACCTTACAAGCCTGTGCAGATCACGGTGAGCCTGCCCGTCAGCGACAGCGATGGCACACAGCTTGAGGGCTTGAAAATTTATGCCTTCAATGCTACAACTATTACAGGTTACAACGCCAAAACTGAGACCAACGGGCAGGTGAACCACGTGCGGCCCGACGACGATTACCCTTTCCGCGGCGGGCGTGCGAAGTATGACGGAGTGTGAGACGATTTAAATCACGGTGAGCCGGGGGGCCAGTAACGGTCAAGGTGGAAAGCGTGGAGCACAACCCATTTGAGGGGGTCCAAGTGTGTGTTTAGCGGACGGGCACGGTTAGCTTCGAGCCTACCGCTTCTGCGTTGGCGGATTATCTCCCAGGGGGATAACAATTTAAGCGCAACGATCATCCTGCCTGAGAAAGTTTATACACACAGCCGGGTGGCGATCGATTACAGTTATGACGCCCTCAACCGCCTGACGAGCGTCAGCCGGGACGGTCTGTCGATTGCCTATGCCGACAGCGGCCTGGGCGACCGCATGCAGCAGACGGTCAACGACGTCAGCACGCAGTACACGCTGGACATTAACACCGGCCTGACCCAGGTCTTGCAGGAAAACGGCAACACCTACCTGTACGGCAACGGACGCATCGCACAGGTGGCCGAGACTCAGGCCGGTTACTTCCTGCCGGATGCGCCGCGCAGCGCCCCCGGAGGGGGTTGGGATCCGTACGTCAGGTGGCGGATGGAGAGGGCGCGCTGCAACTGGCACGCTCGTATGACCCGTATGGCAATCTAATCAGTGAGAGCGGGGTGGGGCAGAGTCTGTACGGTTATACCGGAGAGGCGCAGGACGGCACCATCAAGTTGGTTAATTTACGCGCTCGCCTGTATTCAACTGAGATGGGTAGATTCCTTACTAAAGACGCATGGCCAGGGAATTATAACTTGCCAGAGTCATACAATAAATGGTTATATACTTACGCTAATCCAGTGAATCTAACAGACCCTTCAGGGCATGATCCTTGGAGTTACATATGCGATAATTTACCCGAACAAGAGCGTCTGGCGTGTTATGCCTCTTTCATGCGTAACAGAGGTTCAAATATTGAACTTACAAACTGTGGATCAACTCAAACACCTCCTAATACAATATCTGACCCTAATAGGTTAAGTTTAATTTCCATGCCAGAAAATTTGAAAGAAGACGGAGAAAAAGGATTTTATGGGCTAGAAGTATTAAT
>JAJTBH010000269.1 GCA_021287005.1 Anaerolineae bacterium | reverse complement strand
GGTGCTGCATCCTTTCGCAGTGCCGTCATGGCTGTGGCTTCCGGTCAGATGGATGCCGCCATGGCAATTGGCGTTGAGAAAATGAGCGATTCCCCCGGTGATGAAATTACGGCCCAGCTTGCCACCGCTTCGGATGCCGATTGGGAAGCCGGAAACGGTCTTTCTTTTGTGGCTTTAAATGCTCTGGTGATGCAGCGTTATATGTATGAATACGGCTGGAAACATGCAGATTTTGCGCCTTTTTCCATCAATGCTCACGCCAATGCCGTGTTTAATCCCTTTGCCCGTTTCCATTCACCCATTAATGAAAGTGTCTATTTAAAAGCCCCCCTGGTGGCCGACCCGATTAATATCATGGATGCTTCGGCTATGGGCGACGGCGCCGCCGCCGCCATTCTGGTGCCGCTTGAAATGGTTAAATCCCACAGCGTTTTGCCCCCGGTACGTGTGGTGGCTTCGGCCGCCGCCACAGACAGCATAGCCGTCCACAACCGGCGCGACCCGCTCTGGTTATCGGCCGCCGAGAAGTCGGCCAAACAGGCCTACGCTCAGGCCGGTTTATCACCGGCGGATATCAATTTATTTGAAGCCCATGATGCTTTCACCATTATGGCCGCTCTTTCACTGGAAGCCAGCGGATTTGCCGAGCGCGGCCAGGGACCGCGTTTGGCCCTGGATGGCGCAATCTGCCCCGGTGGGCGAATTCCCATTGCCACACGCGGCGGGTTAAAAGCGCGCGGGCACCCCGTTGGCGCTACGGGTATGTATCAGGTAGTTGAAGCCACACAACAACTGCGCGGCCAGGCCGGCGATAATCAGATTAAGAACGCGCGTTTTGCCATGACCCAAAACATCGGCGGTAGCGGATCAAACATCATTACACATATCCTAAGCAGGGAATAACCTCATCCATGCCCACCCTTTCGCTTGAACGGCTTCTGGAATACCGCAGCCAGACGTTTTACACCGCACCGGGTTTGCAGGTATTAAATATCGAGCAAGCCGTTAATTTTGTCAATCAACGCGCTTTTATCTTTTTCTGGCCGATCAAGGATATCGTTTTGCCCAGTTTATGGGTGGCCGCCAACGGCGACCGCCCCGTGCCCGATGAACATGATGATCCGGGGCATCGTACCTGGGATTGGAAAGACAGCCTGCTGGGCAAACAGCGCTGGTATTACGCACGTACCCTGCGCCGTCGTAACACCATGATCTCATTGGAAGCTCTGCCCTATTTTTACGCGCTTTCGCCAAATTACGGCGATTATGAAAACGACTACCTTGATCAATATGAAGCCGGTCAGCTCACGCAGGAATCCAGACTGATTTACGAGGCGCTGCTCACGGAAGGCCCTCTGGACACTCTGGATTTGCGCCGTGTCACCCATATGCAATCCAATACCAGCAGTACGCGCTTTAACCGCGCATTGGACGATTTGCAGATTCAATTTAAAATCCTGCCCGTGGGTATTTCACAGGCCGGCGCATGGCATTACGCATTTATTTATGACATCACCGCCCGGCACATGCCCGGGCTGAGCGCCGCTGCCGGCGCCATCACAGAAAATCAGGCGCGGTATTATCTCCTCGAAAAATACTTCCTTTCAGTTGGTGCAGCCCGCCGCAGCGATATCAGCAAGCTGTTTAAATGGCGTCCCGAAGATAACCTGCGTTGTATTGAGTCCCTTCTTCAAAAATGTGCTATAACAGATAATATTGAACTGAGCAATTCCAAAGACGAATGGTTGGCGCTCAGTGAATTAACCTAAAAACAGGAGCCCTATCATGAGAGAGTTTCATATTTCCCGTCAGGCCCGAGATCGCTATCAATTTGACCAGAGTCTCTTTGCCCTGAACGGCAATATTATCTTTGCCAATTTCCATGCAGCCCGCCTGTTTGCTCAGAAAATCAATCAAACTTTTGATCTTGTAAATTATCCCGAAAAAGCGATTAAAGCCGGTCAGGTGAACGCCATGGGCCTGATTGATGAAATTTTGCATCTGGTTATCAGTCTTTATCTGCGCCAGAAAAACCCCAACGGCATGTACCAGGCTTACCAGTTTATCAGCGATAAAATCGGACAGAACAAATTGGAAGATGCCCTTAATGCATTCTGTCAGGATTTTCCGCCCCTGTCCGTTTACCGCAAGGAAATGAGTATTACCGAATATCTTAATACCAGCAGTGAAGGCGTTTCGAATCGCACACTGGCCCTGGAAGAAATGTTGATGTTATGGGTCGGCAATCTTAACCCGGCCTTAAATCCCTATTTGTTTTTATTTGACGACCAACGCCTGCGGTCCGATACGGGATATTTGGCAGTCATGAAGGAACTGTATGCCTATTTTGCCACCCAGCCGCCTTTTGGCCCCGACCAGCAAAACCTGGTGGATATGCTGCGTAGTCCGGCTGTGGCTGTTCCGCACTCGCTGTCAGGACAGTTGGAATATATCCGCACCCGTTGGGCGGACCTTCTGGGACATTATCTATACCGTTTATTAAGCAGTATGGATCTGATTCGTGAAGAAGAAAAGCTGCCGTTCCTTGGCGCTGGCCCGGTACCCATTCCGGTTTATGACCGCAGCCAGGCTGAACTGGAAGCAGAGCGGTTTAGCGCCGACCGCGATTGGATGCCCCACCTTGTGCTCATGGCCAAAAACACCTATGTCTGGTTGGATCAGCTCAGTCGAAAATATGAGCGCCCCATCACGCACCTTGACCATATCCCCGATGAGGAATTGCAAAACCTGGCGCAGCAGGGTTTTAATGGTTTATGGTTGATCGGTCTCTGGGAGCGCAGCCAGGCTTCGGCCCGCATTAAACAGCTTTGCGGTAATCCCGAAGCCATATCTTCCGCTTATTCACTGGCAGGATACTGGATTGCCGACGACCTGGGCGGTGAAGAGGCCTACCAGAACCTGCGCGACCGCGCCGCGCGCTTCGGCATCCGCCTGGCGAGTGATATGGTTCCCAACCACATGGGCATCGATTCGCAGTGGGTGGTGGAACACCCCGAACGGTTCATCTCGCTCGATTACAGCCCATACCCGTCTTATACCTTTAATGGCCCCAATCTTTCCAATGACGGGCGCGCCGATATTTATCTGGAAGATCATTATTACAACCGCAGCGACGCCGCCGTGGTTTTTAAACGGGTCGATCATTCCAACGGTGCCACCCAGTATATTTATCATGGCAACGACGGCACCAGCATGCCCTGGAACGACACGGCCCAATTAAATTACCTGAACCCCGAAGTTCGCGAAGCCATCATTCAGACCATCCTCGACGTAGCCCGGCGGTTCCCCATCATCCGTTTTGACGCCGCCATGACGCTGGCCAAGCGCCATTACCAGCGTCTCTGGTACCCCGAACCCGGCAGCGGTGGAGCCATCCCCAGCCGGTCTGAACACAGCATTCCGCGCGATCAATTTGAAGCCGCCATTCCGGTGGAATTCTGGCGCGAAGTGGTTGACCGCGCCGCCCGAGAAGCGCCCGATACCCTGTTGTTGGCCGAAGCCTTCTGGTTAATGGAAGGTTATTTTGTGCGCCCTCTGGGCATGCACCGCGTTTATAACAGCGCATTCATGAACTTGCTGCGCGACGAAGATAACGCCAAATACCGCACCGTAATGAAAAACACACTTGAGTTTGATCCGGAAATCCTCAAACGGTATGTAAACTTTATGAACAACCCCGATGAGCGCACTGCCGTCGACCAGTTTGGCAAAGGTGATAAATATTTTGGCATCTGCCTTTTAATGGTCACCATGCCCGGTCTGCCCATGTTTGGTCACGGGCAAATTGAAGGTTTTGCCGAAAAATACGGCATGGAATTCAGAAAAGCCTATTGGGATGAAAATTCGGATCCCTATCTGCTCGATCGCCATCAGCGCGAAATCTTCCCTCTCTTGCACCGCCGCGCCATCTTCTCCGGGGTTGAAAATTTTCTTTTGTATGATTTTTTCACCCAGCACGGCAGTGTCAATGAAGATGTATTTGTTTATTCCAATGGGGTTGGCTCCACCCGCGCCCTGGTGGTTTACCACAACAAATTTGGCGATACCAGTGGATGGATTCGCACCTCCGTCGGATATCTGGATAAAGGCTCACGTCAGATGGTGCAGCGCAGCCTTAAAGATGGCTTAAATTTAACCGGCAAGCCCGGCAGTTTTGTCATTTTTAAAGATATCGTTCACCAGTTGGAATTTATCCGCCCGGCGCAGGACCTGGCTGAACAGGGTTTGTATATCCAGCTCGGCGCATACAAATATCATGTCTTCAGCGATTTCCGCGAGGTAAATGACGATTCCTTCCAATCATATCGCCGCCTGTGTGAATATTTGGGAGATCGCGGCGTGCCCAGCATCGAAGAAGCGCTTAAGGAACTGCTTTTACAACCCATTCAAAATCCGTTCTGGCAAATCGCCAACAGCGGCTATTTTGGATATTTATATGCCATTCGCCCGGCAAGCGCCACCACCACTTTGCCCGCCCATCTGTTGGTGGAATGTGAAGAAAAAATGCAGGCGCTTTTACACGGCATTGAATCCTTTAATGGTCCGCTTGCGGCGCGGGATACGGTGATTAAGACCACGGTTCTTGAACTGGAAAACCTGCTTTACCTCAACCATATCGACAGCCGGTTCGCCCTGCCCGGCGGTGTTAATACCCGCCAGGCTGTAGATTACCTGAAAAGCCGCCTCGACAAACAGGACACCTGGCTGGTATTGTTTGGCTGGCTGTTTACCCATAACCTGGGCAAACTGGCCGGGGTGGTTGATTTTGAAGATGTCAGTTTAAGCTGGTTGGAAGAATGGCAGCTCAGCCGGATTCTTGCCAGTGTTTACCGCCAGATGGGACTGGATGAAGCCGGTTCCTGGCGGCTGGTATCCACCGTCAAACTTTTAATCTCGCAGCAGCGCTGGTTCGAAAAATCGGCTAAAACGCCGCTCTCCGTTACTCTGGAAAATTGGCTTTCCAATGGAAACATGCAAAACTTCCTGAACCTTAACCGTTATCAGGATATTCTCTGGTTTAATCAGGAATGTTTTGATCAGATGCTTTGGTGGTTAAACCTGGCAGCGGTTTTAAATGTTGCCGGGCGAGAAGAGGCCAGTGCCGCCCATGTTTATGAAACTCTGTTGGGCGCATCTCAGGTAATTGAAAAACTTCGGAAAGCTGAAAAAGTTTCCGAGTTTCAGGTGCAAAAATTATTGCAGGCTATTTCATTGAACGATGGAGCTTAAGAAGTCAGTTCTGACCGTCTTCTGCGCGCGTTCCAGATAATGAGAGAAAACCACATCTGCGCTTAAACCGGAGCGCCAGCTTTTAACGGCCTTAAGCCAGTTTTTTGCCCGCCGCGATAAATCTTCGCCGGTAGCCAGGTAATTTAACCAGACAGCCTGTGCGGCATAAGCCACGTTGTTTACCGGCTCAATGCGGTCAAAGTCGTCAAAAAACCAGCCGCACGAGGTAAACATGCGTTGGCGTTCATATTGACTCGCCAGAAGCTGCCCGATTTTATTCATTTCACTTTCATTTACCAGGCTTCCAAT
>JAJTBH010000268.1 GCA_021287005.1 Anaerolineae bacterium | reverse complement strand
CGAGATAAATCAGACCGGGCAGGCCGAACCAGAAGAAGAAGGACTGGTCCCAAAAAACCTGTTTGGCGATGACCGGCAGGCTCTGAAAAACGAGCAGCAAGACTATAAACAACAGCAGCGCGAGCCCCAGGCCCAGCCAGCGGCCGTTAATCGAGGGCAGTCGTTTTTGCAGGGTATATAAAAGGCTCAAGGTCAGCCCCTGAAAGAGGGCGGCAAACAGGCCGAAAAACACCGCAAAAAACATGGACCCGATCAACACACACAACGCATTGGCCAGCAGGGTACCAGGCAGGTCGTTGGCCGGCGCTCTTAAGATCCAGATGGATGTGCGGATGATTCCGTAGATGACAAAAGCCAGGCCGTAAAGCAAGGCGGCGCAAAAACCAAGGGCTGCGCCCAAGCGGGCGGCCGAAAGGCCGGATTTAACGGAAAAATTGTTTGACATTTTTAACAACTCCTGAAGATTAAACCTAATTTACCGTGCTCTCGGCCAGGCGTTTGATGCCCATCAGCATGCCCGATTCCATAATAAAATGGGCCTGTTCAAACATGCCAAAATAAATCAACTGCCCCATGAAGGTGTGTCCGTGATCGTAAAAATAACGCACCACCAGGCGGGTATTGTTATCGGCCAGCGGTTGAAGATAAAAGGTCCAGCCCGATACGCCCAGCAGGCGCCTGGGCTCCACTTCGGTCACGGTGCTGAACGTTCCTTCCGGACCGTTGCCGAAATAGGAAAAACGGTCGCCGACCTTGATAGTTTTATCCTCGGGCAGCAGGTGGTCGGCATTGACCATTTGCGCCCCGAAGGTATTTTCAAAAAAGGTGTAGGAATAAAAACCGCCGCGCTCCTGGCCGAGTTGTAATACCCAGGGCCAGACCTTTTCGACCGGGGCGTGAATGGTGACGGCGCGGGTTGAGGTGACCGAGCCGGGCGGAATATGCTGGTCGCCGTTTAACTTAAGCGCCACTTCGGCGTCGGTCGCCCCCCAGCGCATGACCCAGGGACGCACCGCCAGGGCATATACCCCTTCGGCAAGAATGAATAAAAGCAAAATGACGGCCGAAATTTTTAATACAGTGGATGTGATTTTCATATGACTGTCCTCCGAAAAATTATTCCTTTTGGGCGCCGGGCTGCAACGGGGCGGGGTAAAGTGAGATCAATTCCAGGTTCAAATTGCCGATTTTTTCAAGCAAACCGCGCAGTTCGGCCTGATCGCGCACCGGGCCGCGCAGCAGACTTTGCCCATCCGGCAGATATCGCAGCTCAAACCCCTCAAACCAGACTGACCAGCGTGGTTTGAGCTCACCTTTAAACCTGATTTCGTAAATGGTGTATGCGTGTGGTTTATCTTCCGTCATGTATTTAACTCCCAAAAGCTTTGATTTAACCTGATGTCAGTTTAATACGTCCAGCGATTAAATACTTCCATCGAAAGATAGAACTGGGGGTTTATTTTTTGGAGGGAGAGTTGAGGAAATTAACCAAGGCGGGGTTAAACCAGGCCCAGCTCGCGGGCGCGGGCCAGCGCGGCTGTGCGGCTCGATGCGCCGAGTTTATTAATCAGGTTATGTACGTGAGTTTTAACCGTGCCTTCGGAAAGCACCAGTTTCACGGCCATTTCCCGATTGGATAAACCGCCGGCCAGCAGGGTTAACACGTCCCTTTCGCGGGCAGTCAGGTCTTCGACCAGCCCACCCGCCGGGCTGGGGGTGGCAGATGAACCGGGCGCGCTTAACAGCAGCAGTTCGTAGATGAGTGATGAATCCAAACCCGCGGCCGACAGGTCATCCGGTTGTTTTTGCAGGCGCTCGCGCAGCAGGGGCGCCAGCCAGCCGGATTCTTCAAGGTAAAGCCGGCGGTACCCATTGGGCAGACCGGCGGCCAGACTGCGTTTTAACCACAACCACACATCGGGTGAATCGAGGTCGACGGGATTCAACCGGTGATTTATGTGGGCTAATAACAGGTAAATTTCAATGGCGGCATGTTGGCGGCCGTTTTTTTCGGCGGATGCCGCGGCCGGTAATAACAATTGTTGCGCGGTTGATAATAAACCGCTCTCGCCGTCGCGCTGGGCCAATTGAATCAAAACCCGGCTGATCCAAATTAAACGGGTTTCATCGTATTCGCTGAGGTTATTTAATTCGAGACCGGTTGTGTATTGAGTTTGATGACGCTTTAACCATACGGTTAAAGAAGACCAGTCATCTCTGACCAGCCACAAAGCGACTTGTTGCGTTTCAATTAACGTGGTCACAAAAGGCGTCACCTGGCCTTTGTGTTGTTCGGCGGCGGCTATCTTAATTTCTGTTTCGGCTAAATCGACGGCGCCGGCGGCCAAAAATAAACGCGCCGAAACGGCATGGGCTGTGGAAATGTGGTTGCAGCCCGGCCACCAGCGTAAATAATCAATGGCTTTATCCGCGTGTAAACGGGCATCCTCCACCCGGTTTAAATCCAGATAAAGGGCGGCCAGATAAGCTTCGGGGCGTGCCAGGCTGCCTTTGTCGCGCCGGCCTGTAGCAAGAGCATTGGCCAGGGCTTCTTCAAAGACCCAAACGGCCTGCTCCAGGCGGCCGCTGAGATGCAGCACCACACCCAGGTCGACGGCATGATCTTCGAGTTGGAATGCGTTGCTCCGGTCAATGTTTAAAGCTTCTGAAAGGTAAAAGACGGCTTGCGGCAGGTCGCCACAACCGCGGCTGGCATAACCGGCCAGCCAGTGAAGCCAGGCCAACTCACGCGCCTGGAGCTGCGGGTTATTATGCAAAAAGGCCAATAAATGCGTGAGAGCGGGCTGCGACTGGCCGGCTAACACCTGGTTTTGATCGAGTAATACCGGCTCGCCGGTATTTTGACCTTGCTTCTGCCGCCGCCAGAGCGCCAGGGCAGTGTGGGCCTGCTGTAAAATGGGCTGCATGCGGTGGGTCTTGCCGGAATGGGCCAGGGCCCATAAAATTTGAATGCATAACATGGGGCGGCCGCGCAGCATCTCGGCGGGCAAAATTTCCACCCAGTTTAAAACGACAGCCAATTGTCCATTCTCAAAATAATCACCGGCGTATTTTTCGACGATAAAGGCGGCAAAAGCCCAATCTTTGGCCAAAACGGCGTGCTGCATGGCTTCTTCGGGTAAACCGTGTTCCTCAAACCAAAACTCCGCGCGTTGGTGCAGATGCGTCAGAAGGTCGGGTTTTTCCTGCAGCAAACGCATACGCAGCAAATCGGCGAATAAATGATGATAACGAAACCAGCGGCGTTCTTGATCGAGCGGGATTAAAAACAGGTTGGCCTGTTCAATTTGACGGATTATTTCACGCGACTGCGCGTTAAAAGAGCGGTCGGCATAAACCACAATGGCCGCGAGCTCTTCATTAAAACGATCCAGAATCGAAGTTTTGATTAAAAAAGATAAAGTATCGGGCGGCAGATTGTTTAACACCTCGTCGCTGAGATAGTCGAGAATGTAACTGTTGCGTCCGTTAATTGACTGTAAAAAGGTTGTTTTCGCCGCGGGGTTTTGCTGCAAGGCCAGCAGCGCCATCTTTACCCCGGCGGCCCAGCCTTCGGTCCGTTCGCTTAATATGGAAATTTCATTCTCGGCGGCGGGGCGGTTAAAGGTTTTATCGAGCAGCGAGGCCATTTCTTCGATGGAAAAACGTAAATCAACGGCGCGCACCTCATGAATCAATTCGCGCACACGCAGGCGTGAGACGGGCAGAGGCGGATCAAAGCGGGTGGCAATGGCCAGGCGCAGATTGACGGGCAGACGTTCCACCAGGAAGGAAAGGGCAGCGTGAATTTCGGGATCGCCGATGCTATGGTAATCATCCAAAACCAGTAAAACGGGCCGGGACACTGCGGCAACCACATTAATCAAAAGCGGCACAAAATTCGCGGAAATTTGTTCATCAGCGGCTTGCAGCAGCCGGTGGAGAGACAACAAGTCGTTTTCAGGCGGGTGACATTCGGGCGCAAGCGCCGAAAGCCAGGTCTCCAAAAAATAGGACCAGAAGCGCCCCGGTGTATTATCCAAAGCGTCCAATGAAAGCCAGGCGCAGTCGTAAAAACCCGCCGAACGTAAGCTATCAATCCACTCGACCAGAAAGGTGCTTTTGCCAAAACCGGCCGGGGCCGACAGCAGGGTCAACGGGCGCAGGCTCCGGTTTCCCAGGTTTAATAAAAGCGCGGCGCGGCTGACGCGTAAGGCCGGGGCGGGGGGCGGAAAGAGTTTGGTGGTTAAAATCATGGCTTTGAGCGGGTGTATGTAAAAGGTTAAGCTAAATTAAGTATAACCGGGTTTGGTGAATAAACATAAATATCCGCTCAAGCCGGCAAACGAAAAAATTCATTTTTAATAATTGGATTTATTTATTCGAGTTGTTAACGATTGGGTTGACGGAGGTCGGGTCCATCGTATAATTTAACGATGGAGGGGGGTAATAAAAAATGCTCCCCAAAAAGTGAAGGGTCAACAGGTCTGACCCTGGTCGGATGCGGAGGAGAAACAATGATTTTGGACATTTTGACTGCTTTTTGGAATAACATTGCCGGGCAGATTTTGTTTTTGACCGTCGCGGCCAGTTTATTCTCTTATTTAACCCTGTTCGGTTACCTTTCGATTTTTATGGGCGGTATTGGCAGGATGTTGATCCGGGCTACGGATTTTTCAATTACCGACATTTTAAGTTTAATCCCCTCGATCTATGTTGTTTTTATTGAATTATTATTGCGTTTATTTGTTCAATTTTTACAATTTTATGTGATCCCATATATCGTTGCCCTGGTATTGGTCGTTAATATCCCTTTTAGCCGATACTTCAACCTGTTACCGGCGGATTTTGGTAATGTTGAAGTCATAGCCTGAACAATGTTGTTCTGTGTTCCATTAATAGTTTATGAATCAATTAAAAATCAGCGGTTAAGGGTCTCATTTTTTCTTTTCTGTACAATGGTCGGTTTTGTTCTGGTATTCCTTGGCAGCCTGTCTGCTTCTCCAACGTCAGCCGTGACATTAAAGGGTGTCGAACCCATCGCCGTTGATTTTAATTATCTGTTGGCATTGGTTATTATCCCCGTCTCTTTTTATTTGTTGGGAATAAAAATTGCTGAAAATGCATATAAAAACAAAAAATTGGCCAGTGTGGCCAATGTTCTGGTTTTACAGCCGGTATTTGGCTGGCAGGCTTTTGAAAACCAGGAGACGGAGACGCAACCAATGGAAATAATCAAGCGGGCATCCTTTTTTAAACACAAATCGGTAAGCCACGTGCGCGATGATTCAAGCGGTATTTTTAGTTTTAATTTTGAAAAAGACGAACTCTATATTATCGCCATGTTTTCCAGAACCAGTTTGTTTTTTAGGAAAATTGATGATGAAAAAGGAACGCCTTATATCATATCCAACGAATTAATTGCATCGATTGAACTGTTTGCCCATGATGTAATCATAAAAGATTAACTTATTTGTGCCGATTCATTTTTTCGTTCGCCATTTACTGGCGTCCGAAGTTAAGCACGCGGCGTCCTGGTGATAAATTGTTTTGAGCGGTTTGTCTCCCCCGGTTAT
>JAJTBH010000267.1 GCA_021287005.1 Anaerolineae bacterium | reverse complement strand
TTTGACATTCTTCTTTAATAAACTTAAAGAACTCGTCATTTTGCCTTGATGCCCCTTGACTTTTATTAAACGGACATCTAAAATCAAAATTAAGCAGGGTTAACCCTGTCAAGCCGTATCGAAAAATATTCACACAGGAGAGAAAAAATAATGAATAATCCAGTCGACTTGAAATATACGACCTCTGATGAATGGGTCAAAATCGATGGGAACATTGCTACTATTGGAATTACGGATTATGCCCAGAGCCAGCTTTCAGATGTCGTTTTCGTCGAAATATCTGTTGAGGTAGGCGACCAGGTCGAGAAAAAAGGTGTTGTTACTTCACTTGAATCTGTAAAGGCCGCCGCTGAAGTCAGCTCACCTGTGGCCGGTGAAGTTGTTGAAGTTAATTCTGTTCTTTCACAGACTCCCGAATTGGTAAACAGTGATCCTTACACCAAAGCCTGGATGATTAAAGTTAAATTATCCAACCCCTCTGATGCTTCGGCTTTGATGGATGCCGCTGCTTACGAAAAATACTGCCAGGAGCGCAGTCACTAATGTTCACACCCCATACTGATCAAGAAAGGGATGAAATGCTTCACGCCGTCGGCGTGAAGCATATTGAAGACTTATTTAAAGACATCCCCAAAGCTTATCAGTTCCCGAAGTTGAACCTTCCCCCCGCATTTACTGAAATAGAAATCGCCGCCCAATTGCAGGATATGGCAAATGCCAATGAGGGCACCCGTGATTTAGCCTGTTTTTTGGGCGCCGGTGTTTATAACCATTATATTCCTGCCGCGGTTAATGCAATCACCAGCCGGGGAGAATTCCTGACCGCATATACACCCTACCAGCCAGAAATATCTCAGGGAACTTTACAAGCCATATTCGAATATCAGTCGATGGTTACGGCCCTCACTGGTATGGATGCTGCCAATGCGTCGCATTACGATGGAGCAACCGCCACGGCTGAAGCAGGCATTTTAGCCTATCACCATTTTCGCGGCAAAAGAACAAAATTTGTCGTTTCTTCCGGTGTTCACCCCGATTACCGCGCCACATTACGCACCTATTTTTCAGGCTATAAAGATATTAATATTTGCGGCGATGAAAGTGACGACCCCACCTTTGGCCTGGATAAAATTGAAAAATTAATCGATAACAATACCGCAATCGTCGTGGTAGCCTACCCCGACTTCTTCGGACGTGTATTTGATTATGCCAGACTGGCTCAAAAAACCCATGAAGCCGGCGCCTTATTGGTGGTTGCAGTTAATCCTCTGGCGCTGGGTTTGCTTAAACCACCGGGTTCATTTGGCGCCGATATTGTGGTGGGTGAAGGCCAACCTTTAGGCATTCCCCTATCCTTCGGCGGTCCTTACCTGGGAATTTTTGCCACAAAAAACGAATATGTCCGAAAAATTGCCGGTCGACTGGTTGGCGAAACCGTCGATCAGGAAGGTCGTCGCGGTTATGTATTAACCCTTACCGCCCGCGAACAACATATTCGCAGAGAAAAAGCCACATCCAACATCTGCACCAACCAGGGGCTCATGGCATTAACTGCCACCATTTATATGAGCCTGCTCGGCAAACAAGGTTTGCGTCAGGTTGCAGAACTCTGTTACCATAAAGCCCATTATGCCGCGGTAAAGATTAATGCCATTCCCGGTTATAGTGTTAAATTCTTAAACACCCCGTTCTTTAATGAATTTGTGGTTAAATGTCCGAAACCGGTCACCGATATCAACATGCATTTGCTCGATCACCACATTTTAGGCGGGTATGACCTGAGCGAATGTTATCCGGGGTTAAAAGACCACATGCTGGTAGCCGTGACGGAAATGAACACCCAGGACGATATTAATTCACTGGCTGAAGTTTTGGAGGAGGTTGCTCATGACTGAACCCACCGTTTATGAATTATCTTCTCCGGGACGCATCGGATTTCGATACCCGAACCTGGATGTTCCCATGGCCGAATTACCGGCCGGGCTCACGCGAGATGAACTGCCTTTACCGGAACTTTCAGAACTGGATGTAGTTCGTCATTTCACCCATTTATCCAAATTAAACTACAGTATTGATGGTGGCTTTTATCCGCTGGGCTCCTGCACCATGAAATATAACCCAAAAATAAACGAAGAAGGGGCTCGTTTATCCGGTTTTGCCAACATTCACCCCCTGCAGCCGATTGAAACCGTTCAGGGCTGCCTGGTATTAATGTTTGAATTGCAGGAATACCTTAAAGAAATTGCCGGTTTTGCCGGGGTGAGTTTACAGCCTGCCGCCGGAGCGCATGGTGAATTTGTGGGCGTTTCCATTATTCGCGCTTATCATCAATCGCGTGGAGACAGTAAACGCACCAAAATTCTCATTCCAGATTCAGCCCACGGCACCAACCCGGCCACAACCACCATGAGCGGTTTTGATGTGGGCAATGCAGATTTAAATGCGGTTCGGGCTGCCTGCGATGACAGTGTTGCCGGATTGATGTTAACCAATCCCAACACGCTGGGTCTGTTTGATGAAAACGTGGTTGAGGTTATAAAATTAGTTCATCAAGCCGGCGGCCTGGTATACGGCGATGGCGCCAATTTGAACGCCCTGTTGGGCATTGTTCGCCCCGGAGATCTCGGTTTTGATGTGATGCATTTTAACCTGCATAAAACCTTCTCCACGCCTCACGGCGGCGGCGGTCCGGCCCGGTTGGCGTGGCCAAACACCTGGCTGATTTCTTGCCCGGTCCCATTGTCACCATCATTGAAGAAGGCACTGACGAAATACCGCCGCTGTTTGGTTTTGTGATGCCCGAAAAAAGCATTGGCCGGGTAAAATCTTTTTATGGTCATTTCGGCATGATGATTCGCGCATATGCTTACATCAGCATGCATGGCCCGGATGGTTTACGTAAAATTTCCGAATACGCCGTATTAAATGCCAATTACCTGCTCTCGAAACTAAAGGGCACTTATAAACTGCCTTATGATCGCGTTTGCATGCATGAATTTGTGCTCGAAGGGCACTGGGACGATGCCGACGTGCACGCTCTGGACATCGCCAAACGCCTGATGGAGTATAACTTCCATCCACCGACCAATTATTTTCCGTTGATCGTGAAGGAAGCCCTCATGATTGAGCCGACCGAGACGGAAAGTAAACAAACTCTGGACGCGTTTGCAGATGCATTGATAAAAATTGCAGAAGAAGCGCATCACAATTCAGATCTGTTAAAATCTGCCCCGCATGTCACCCCGGTTGGCAGAATGGACGAAGTCAAAGCGGCGCGTGAATTAACCCTTTGCTGCTGGATACCCGAATAAATTAAAATAATTTAGACAATCCCCCTCTTTTTGGAGGGGGATTGTGAATTTAATGATTGTTTTTTATTTAAGGCTGGTTATACTATAAATAAGGGTCAGGCAATATAACAATCCAGATAGCTTCGGGAATCGGCTTGCGTTTTTTATTTTAATGTATCATCTCTTTTCATCAGAACCCCGATAATCCCAGGCCTGGCCTCCTTGTTCAGTTTCTGATTATTATCGAAAGGAGGTTATCCCATGTTATTCAGTCCTCGGGAAAAAGGTCAGGGTCTGGTCGAGTATGCATTAATAATGGTTCTGGTTGTCATTGTTGTTATCGTTATTCTGGCAATTTTTGGTCCCGCACTTGGGCGAACATTCTCTAATGTGGTTGAAACAATATAAAAATTTACCCCCGGCTCAACAAAAAGCCGGGGGTATTATTTGGGTGCCTGATGGGGGTCGAACCCACAACACCGTGATCCACAGTCACGTACTCTGCCATTGAGCTACAGGCACCATAGCGAACAGGATTTTATCACACAGCGCCTTAGTGCGCAAGTAATTCATTCAGTTTTAAGACAATTTCTTCCAATTTTACTGCCTGTTGGCTGCCATCTTTTAAATCTTTTAATGTGATTAAACCGCCGGCTTCTTCTTCCGGTCCTTCCACAATCACAAATCGGGCGCCGATGCGGTCGGCGTATTTAAATTGTTTAGGCAATTTTGCTGATTCGGGGTAACACACCACCGTCAATCCACTCTGGCGTATTTGCGAAGCAATCGCATACGCACGCCCGACCCGGCTTTCATCAAAGACGGTCACCAGAACGGGCGCCCGCGGGATCAAGTCTCCGGGAATCAGGTCATATTTTTTTAATAATACGCTAATCATGACATCGCCCATGGCAAAGCCAATGCCCGCCAGCGGGGCACCACCCACATCGGCTACCAGGTTATCGTAATGCCCGCCGCCCAGAACAGCGCGCCCTTCGCCGCTGGCATCCCGGGCTTCAAAGACGGTGCCGGTATAATATTCAAGTCCACGAATAATGCGTGCGTCGTATTGAATATAATCACCGAAACCCATTTTATTGAGGATATCAAAAACACGCGTTAACTCAACTGATTCCTTCCACAGATCGCGATTATCCATTAAAGCGCGCAATGCATCCACCTGGTTTTCGGTTAACCCCAGGTCAAGTCCATACGCCCGCCAGTCGGCCAACGACATTTTATCCTGACGATCGATTAAGCGAAAAACTGCTTTTTTATTATCATCGCTCACGCCCAGTTTCTTAATCGAAGCATCCATTAAGCGGCGATCATTCACCGCTATTTTTACTTTATCCGAATCCAATCCGGCTTCTTTAAAAAAGGAAGCGGCAATGGCGATTAATTCGGCGTCCACATCGGTTGATGTAGCGCCAAACAAATCTATATTCCACTGGAAAAATTCACGCGTTCGCCCTTTTTGTGGGCGTTCATACCGCCAGAAGGGACCAAACGACCACCAGCGTAATGGGAAAACCAGTTCATTTTGTTTCTGAGCTACCATTCGCGCCAGCGTGGGCGTTAATTCCGGGCGTAAGGTAATTAATTCCCCGCCTCGATCATTAAAAACAAAAGCCTGCTCTTTAACCAATTCTTCGCCGGACTTCGCGGCGTATAAATCGATTTTTTCAAGAATGGGACCTTCATATTCTTGATATCCGAATGATTCAGAAACCTTGCGAAGTTTGTTATATAACCAGGTCCGCACGGCCATATCTTCCGGGTAAAAATCTCGGGTGCCTTTTACAGATGGAATAATTGTTTTCATAATACTCCCGGTTTAGTCTAATTTCTTCTTCACACAACCAACTCCCTCCAGATTTGGGGGGAGTTGAAGATTTTTCTGGAATATTCAGAACCGCCGGTATCATAAGACCCGGCCAAACAAAACCTACTATAACAAAGGATGTGCCCTTTGTCAATTGATCGAATTTTAAACAAAAAGGAATGCCAGACGCTCGGCTTGACAGATAATCATAATTCCCGTATAAAGAGGGTAATTAATCAAAAAATTGTGAATACACATGTTTAGTTTTTTTAACCGTACAACCGCAAACCGGAATACCACTCGGAACTTAAAAGCACCCCATCCCATTTTGGGTTTATCGGTGATTCCCTTTTTATTGATAATTATTTTGGTCTTTCTTTTTCTGCCAGTTAATAATAATTTTATAGATAATACCCTGACATTCCAAATAGACTTTGAAGATTTTATTCATTTAATATTTATACCCGAAATATTGTTGGGA
>JAJTBH010000266.1 GCA_021287005.1 Anaerolineae bacterium | reverse complement strand
CAATCCGGCGGCACCAGCATGCTGGTGCTGGCCGAAGCGGCCGGGGTCTGAAAAGCCTGCATGGTACTGCGAATGAACATGAGTGTATAAACATGCCACAACTGGATCAGGCCGGTGGCAAACAGGGTAATCAAAATGATCATACAGAACGCCGTGATTAAATCCGCCAGGATCATAATCAGGCGCCGGCTCCAGCGGTCGGCCAGAATGCCGCCCAGCGGGCCAAAGAGGGCCTGGGGCAGCATGGCCATAATGCCGGCGGTAGCCAGCGCGCCGGGCGAACCGGTGGACTGGGTGATCCACCATACCAGCACAAACTGGGTCAGGGCGCTGCCGATTAACGAAACGGCCTGTCCGGACCAGATCACAAAAAAGCGCGGTTTCCAGCGAATGGTATTCCAATCCGGCGTTGTCGTTTCAACGCCGGGAATCAGGGTATTAGATGTCATGACAAAGCCTCAATAAATCGGCGCGCATGGCGGCGCGCTGCTCAACGGAAATAATCGGCAGCCCCAGTATCTCACTTAACCACAACCCATCGCAGGCCACCTGAATGGTTACGGCCCTGCCCTCAGGCAGGCCGTCTTGAATCATATACGAGCAGGTTTGCTGGTAGGTTGCGCGCCAGCGGTCCAGCAAAGCCGGGTACACGCCGATGATGCGCGCCAGCGCCTGCAATACCTGCGCCTCTTCGGGCAGGTGGTCAAACGAAGCGCGAATATAAGCGCGCGACCAGCGCCCCGGCTTACCCTCCGCTTCGCGGGCCAGTTCGCAGGCCAGGCGTTCTTCCCAAAGCTGCAAAGCGCGGTCGTCAATGCCGTGCAGCAGCGCCTCTTTGGTGGGAAAATGATGCAGCAGCCCGCCCTTGCTCACACCGGCGGCGGCGGCCACCGCATCCAGCGTCAGACAGGCGGCGCCTTTGTTTACCACAATTTCAATGGCGGCCAGGATGATTCTGGCGCGGGTTTCCAATGGTGTTTTACGGGTCATAAATAAATCCTCAAACCGTCCATGTAGACGGTTTGAGGATTATACCGTCCGTTCAGACGGTTGTCAACAATCGGTGCGCTGAGGGGCATCGATTTTTGTTAAGGAAGGGTCCTTATAACCGCCGGGGCAAATCTTTCATACAAACAAACTAAAGGTTCTTTACGTATTGGTCAAAAAAATCCAGCGTGCGCTGCATGGCCGTACCAAAGTTGGCGTTAATGTTGTGGTTGTCATCCGGGTAAACATAATATTGGTAATACTGCCGGCTGGCTTGAAGTTCTGCCGCCAGGGTTTCGGACCAGGCAATCGGCACCGTCTCGTCGGTGGTGCTGTGATGCAGTTTAAGCGGGCCGGATAACTCTGCCAGGTAACTGTTGGGTGAAATGCTGGCCCAAAACTGCGGGTTTTGATCGGGATCCCCATATTTCAGGCTGAATTCTTCCACCCAACTGCCAAATTCACGCCGCCAACTGCGCCCCGATGTCTGAGCCGCCGGCGAGGGCGTTTGTGTGGCCCGTCCGGCGGAATCCCAGCGGTTTACGATATTGGCATAATCCGTGACCACACCGGCCCAGATGACCCCCGCCTTGATATCCGGCGAAACCACCATAGCGCGCAGGGTGATCTGCCCGCCCATCGAATGCCCCCACATGCCAATGCGATCGGGGTCCGCATCGGCATAGGTTTTTAGGGATGCCAGTGCGTTTAATATATCAACCGTATAAGCCGGCGTGCCATAACCGCCGCCTGCCACCTCGCCGCCCTCCGAGCTGCCAAAACCGCGGTAATCGGGTTTAAAAACCAGGTATCCATTGCGGGCAAACATATCCACATACGCGACATAACGTTCCGTGGTGCGGTATTCCGCCGGCGGAATATACCCGTGATTAAAAATAATCACCGGCCAGCCCGTTTCGGGCCGGACTCCGTTTGGAACCGTCATCAGGGCATAAATTTTATAGCCGTCGGACGGGTATGAAACGACATACTGGTTATAGTTGCTTCCCGGCGCCAGGTTTCGCTCAATATTAATCGGGCCGCCCGGATAAGACTGCTGCCGCATCACCTCGATTTGCAGCGGGTGCGGTTCAGTCGACCAGGGCCAGGGGGTCGGGCTGGCGGTGACGGAAGGGATCGGCGTGGGGCTGACAGCGGCGGTAAAGGTGGGGCTGTTTGTCTGCGACGCGAGCGGGCCGGGGGTGGCTAACGCAGCCGGTGTGGAGCCTGAACAGCCGGTGAATAAAATGGTTAATAATAACCATTGGATCGGGTAAATTTTCATGATTTTTTCCTCTAAAATCAATTTTATCAATAATTATTTTACCAGCCTCCAAACATGATAACGGGATGCGGAAGACGAGACGGCCCGGCTTTCAGGCATAAGCCTGTTTTTCCAGGGGTCATTATAGACACCTGTTTTTTACGATGATAGAATGATTCTGGTGAATGATTGGCCGATTCTGCAAAAACCCCGTTTGCACGGTCCCCAAAGGATTAAAATGAGGTTTTAATGAACAATAATACTAACGCGCAGCAAACACAGCGTATGTTGATTTATCGCGAAGAACTGGTCGAACGCATCGCGCAGCTCTGTCACGATGACGGCCAGCTTGAATTGTTGGAAGGCGTGCACCTGATTCGCGCTTCCATGCCCGTGGGGCTGATTCACGGCGTCTTTAAACCGTCCTTCTGCGTCATTGCCCAGGGCAGCAAAGAAATTCAACTGGGCGACAGCCGCTACCGGTACGACCCGTTTCATTACCTGATTACCACCATCGAACTGCCCTATGTCAGCCAGATTCTGGAAGCATCCAAAGAGCAGCCTTATCTCGGTTTTATTCTGGGTCTTTCACCGGCCCTGGTGAGCGCGGTGATGGCCGAAGCCGGGCTTGACCTGGCCTCCGATCACTGCAAAACGCGCGCAATGAACGTCAGCCCGTTGGATGTGGATCTGCAGGATGCCATTTTGCGGCTGGTCAGGCTCGCCGATGCGCCGGGAGAGGCGCCGCTGTTTAAACCGCTGATCATGCGTGAAATCATTTACCGCCTGCTGATGGGATCGCAGGGCGCCCGGCTGCGCCACCTGGCGATGCAGGGCGGGTACAGCTCGTGTATTGCCAGGGCGGTTGAAAGCCTGCGCCGGAATTTTAATCAACCGTTGTGTATTAAAGACCTGGCTCAGGAGCTGGGATTAAGTATATCGGGCTTTCACCATCATTTTAAATCCGTCACGGCCATGAGCCCCCTGCAATTTCAAAAACAGTTGCGCCTTCAAGAGGCGCGCCGTTTAATGTTAAACGAAGACCTGGATGCCGCCGGTGCGGCTTATCGTGTGGGTTACCGCGATGCCTCGCATTTTAACCGCGAGTATAAAAATCTCTTCGGTCTTCCGCCCATACAGGATATCCGCCTGCTGCGCGAGAAAAACGCTTAATGGCGTTAACTGTTTGGGGCTGCTTTTAACCCTGACCCAACCTTCGCCGGCAAAAAGCTCGCTTTAAACAGGTCCTTGCAGAATCATGCAAGAAATAAACATCATTATTCTATGGGGTTCAGATACCTTTCATAATACAATTTTCCATATTAACACAAACTGGCCGGATGGTTATAAGAAGAAATATTTGAGAAGAAAGATCGGTCCGATCGATTAATAAAAGTCGGTCCCGGCCCATATAAATGAATGGTTCAGGCCGGGTATAATCATATAAAAGCTTAAGCTTGTCCGCATGTTTAATCGATACACAAACACTGATTCATACCATCTTATACCGTTCCCTGCCAAATTTTGTTTAACCTGTAGAGGGTGTTTTAAAAATATTTTTTCAACAGAGAAGAACCGCCAATCCGCCGGCGCGGCGCAGCCGCACCCACGGGTAGACACGCTCTTTTTTGAGAAAATCGTTGGTTTTTTAAACACGCTCGCCTTTATCCATTTGATTTTGAGTGAATTAAATGAGTTAAACCGTATGGAAGGAAAAAGATTATGAAACCCATGAAACGCAGAGATTTTTTAAAAAGTTCGCTGGTGGGTCTGGGAGCCCTGGGCGTCGGCAGTTGGATTTCCGCTTGCAGCCCCGAAAAAGGTCCGGCCGGTAATAACACCCCCATCCCCTCAGCCGCTTTAAGCGGCACTGAGGTTCCGCAAATTAACACGCCGGATATTCCCTCGGCCACCCGCACGGTGAGCGGCGATTCATTTTCGGGCGCTTACCTGGCCGTGGCGCGCGGCGGCGACGACCCCGAAGCCCTGACCCGCAAAGCGGTGGCCGCCGTGGGCGGCATGCAGCGTTTTGTCCCCAATGGCGCATCAGTGGTGATTAAACCCAATATGTGCGTCCCCCGCCCCTTTGAGACGGGCGCCACGACCAACCCGCTGGTGGTGGCGGCGCTGGTTAAAATGTGCCTTGAAGCCGGCGCCAAACAGGTGAAGGTGCTTGATTATCCGTTTGGGGGGCCGTCGGATGCGGTTTATGAAAGCTGCGGCATTGCCGAAAAAGTGCGCGAAGCCGGCGGACTCATGGAAGTTATTTCCAGGGTTAAATTTGTAAAAACCGCCATTCCCGACGCCAAACGGTTAAAAGAAACCGAGATTTACGACGAAGTATTAAAAGCGGACGTTTTAATTAACGTGCCGGTGGCGAAAAACCACACTATGGCCCAATATACACTGGGCATGAAAAATTTGCTGGGTGTCATCCAGAATCGCGGCGTAATCCACGGCTCTTTTGCCGAGTGTATCCCCGATTTAAATACAAAAGTGCGTTCCACCCTGACCGTGGTGGATGCGGTCAGAATTATGATGCAGCACGGCCCGACCGGCGGCAGCCCCGACGACATCAAAAAAATCGACACCGTCATTGCCAGCCCCGATATTGTCGCCGCCGACGCTTACGGAGTCACTTTGTTTGGCGCAAAAGCGCAGGATATCGATTATATTCGCAGCGCAGCCGAACGCGGCCTGGGCAGCCTGGAATTGGATCGTTTAAAAATCGAGGAAATCAATGTCGGTTAACCTGGATAAAAATGGGGAAGCAGCTTCTCGCCGAAAACGGCTATCCTTGTGGATAAAAGGCCGCAAAGTCGTGCAGACGCTGGCCCTGGTTTTCTTTTGTATTTTGTTGATCCTTTCGCGCAGCGGGCAAAACAGCGTAGGGTGGATTGACCTTGTTTTTCGGTTTGACCCCCTGCTCACTTTAACCAGCATGCTTGCCAGCCGCACTTTTTTGCTGGAGGCCAGCATCGGCCTGGCGCTGGCGCTGCTGTTGGCGGTTGTGGCGGGCCGCGCCTGGTGCGGCTGGTTATGCCCGCTGGGCACCCTGCTGGATTGGTTTAATTTCAAAAAGAAACCCGCTTTGGCCCTACCCGAAGGGCTGCGCGGGGTTAAATACGGCCTGCTGCTGGTGATTTTATTCGCCGCCCTGATGGGCAACCTCAGTTTGCTGCTGCTGGACCCGCTGACGATCGTTTACCGTTCCTTCACTTTCAGCCTGCTGCCGGCTCTGGATCAGCTCATCAGCGCGCTGGAAAAAAGCCTCTACCCGATTGAATTTTTCCAGCCGGCCATCTCGTGGCTTGAAGGGCTTTTGCGCCCCGCAATTTTGCCCGATGCGCCCCAGTATTTTAACCGCTCCCTGTTGTTTGGCCTTGTATTTGCAGGCGTTTTATTATTA
>JAJTBH010000265.1 GCA_021287005.1 Anaerolineae bacterium | reverse complement strand
AAATTTTGGATTTGAGCCAAAGATAGGGTATCGCAAATCCGAGCGCAGCCGATACGACAGTTATTAATAAAACAATTATAAAAGCCGGGCGAGTTGCACCCATCGTAAAAACAAGAAACATCATACCGCCCAAAAATACAGACAAAATGATCTGGAGTGCAAGGAATATTTGCGGGTCAAAACTGGCAGGACTTCCGGCTAACTCAAGGTCTTTGGAAATATTTAATAGAGCATTTTGTGGTGTAAAACGAATTACGAATTGGCCAAAACTTCGCGCCAATGGGAAAATCACACGTTGAGAAAAAGGTTGAGACATTTCAATTTTTTCAAGAGAAACGTTTTCACCCTTCTGGTTAAATTCCTCAAGGCGCTCCTGGAGCAAACGATCGGCGTCTGCTTCGGGGTTGCGCAGGCCAATGATAACCAGGCCTATGGCAATAACCAGAAGTACCACAACAGCGATAATGGCATATAAGATCATAATCAATCTCCTTTAACCATTAAACTTCAATTTCTGCGAGTTTACGCATGACAAAATAACCGGAAATAATGAGGATGGCAGACAGGCCTAAAGCGGCATAACCGCATATGCCGTTGACCGGATTAAAAAACTCCATCATGTATTCTCGATTGAGAGCGTAAAGAATCAGGATAACAAAAACGGGCATGAGAGCCAAAAATTGGCCGGAATACATTACTTGCGAAGTTAAGACGCGAATTTCACCTTTAATTCGAACCCTTTCGCGAATCGTATAAGAAATCGTGTCCAGAATTTCAGCCAAATTACCACCAACTTCACGTTGGACGTTGATAGCTGTGATGACCAGATCGCGGTCATCGCTGGGAATACGACGCAGCAAATTTTCGAGAGCATTTTGCATTGGAACACCCAACTGCATTTCTTGAACAACACGCCGAAACTCATCACAAATTGGGGCGGGTAATTCTTTGCTGACTGCTTCCATAGCCTGCATTGTCGAATAACCGGCTCGAAGGCCATTTACCATCAGGTTTAACATATCGCCTAATTGTTCATCAAACCGTTGTAAACGTCTTTTTTGCTGCCATGACACATAAAAACCCGGAATAAAGATCCCAAAAATTCCACCGAAAACGCCAAGAATAAGATTTAATCCGGTGATAAACCAGATTATAAAACCAGTGAAAAAAGCAGAAATGATCATTAATGCAATGTATTCGCCCGATTTCATTTTAATATCGGCACGGGCTAAATTTTTTGAAATACGGTCTCCAAGTGAAGATCCGGTAACCTGTTTATTAATCCAATCTGTCAGGGGGGTGTTGGCCTGTCTGCGTTGGCGTTCGGGTTGAATTTCCTGGGCTTCAACAATTTGCCCCAACCGTTTTTCAACAACGGTGTTTTCACTGGTTATCGTTACGGCGATACCAATGATCAGCAATATCAGTGCCAATCCACCGCCAACCCCACAAATTATAATAGGAGTCATAAATGCCCACCTTTTAGAAGAATCTACAACGCATATTACCGGCGACGATCGCCCATGCCAATACCAAAAATCGATGGCGGCAAGTGAATGCCGGCCGATTCGATTTTTTCCATAAATCTCGGCCGCAAACCGGTAGGACGCAGTCTTCCGATGATCTTTCCGTTTTCAATACCCTGCTGTTCAAACGCAAATACATCGGTCATGGTGATTACCTCACCTTCCATACCGGAGACCTCAGTGATGTAGGTTACCTTTCTGGTGCCGTCGCGCATACGTGATTGGTGAACCACCAGATCGATGGCCGAAGAAATTTGTTCGCGAATGGCACGAACGGGCAAATCCATACCGGCCATTAATGTCATAACTTCCAAACGAGCAACCGTATCACGAGGGCTGTTGGAGTGGGCGGTTGTCATGGAACCCTCATGACCCGTGTTCATAGCCTGAAGCATATCCAGTGCTGCTTCATCGCGAATTTCACCGACGATAATTCGATCGGGACGCATACGAAGGGCATTAATAACCAATTGACGAATGGTTACTTCGCCTCGACCTTCAATGTTAGCCGGGCGTGATTCAAGCGTAACCACATGTTCCTGGCGAAGCTGAAGTTCGGCGGCGTTTTCGATGGTGATGATGCGCTCATCCGCCGGAATAAAGCTGGATAAAACATTTAAAAGCGTTGTTTTACCGGAACCAGTACCACCGGAAATGACGATGTTACACCGGGCGTGAACGCAAGCTTTAAGAAATTCTACGGCTTCTTCAGAAATTGAACCATATTGAACAATTTGTTCAATGGTGATTGGGTTTTTGGAGAATTTACGGATGGTGATGGTTGGGCCAACCAATGAAATAGGGGGAATGACAGCGTTTACACGGGATCCATCAGGCAGGCGGGCGTCTACATAGGGGGAAGACTCATCAATACGGCGACCCAAAGGGGCGACAATTCTTTCGATGATTCGCATGACATGATCGTTACTTTCAAATGTCAATGGTGCACGTTGAATTTTACCTTTACGTTCAACATAAATATTCTTTGCACCATTGACCATGATTTCTGTGATGCTCTCATCTTCCAAAAGAGGCTGGATTGGGCCAAACCCCAGTATTTCGGCTGCAATTTGTTCGAACAATCGAGCACGTTCAGGCCTTGATAAAACGATGTTTTCGTCATTTAGAATCTGTTCAAATTCTTCTTGAATCGCGCGGCGTATATCTGCGACTCGGGTGATATCCATAGCCGGATCAAGACTGGATAATAATTTATTTTGAACGCGCGTTTTGAGGTCCCGATAAGTTTCCTGACCTGAGGAGGTCGGGGGAGCAGAAATTCGTCGAGCCTGCAGAGAGCTTCCCCGTTGCGCATCTGGCGCACTGGGAGAGGCCCCGCCATTATGCTCGGGTTGTTGCTCCGTTCCCTGTAATCTTTTCAGAATAGACATTAATTATTCCTCCGAAATAAAACCTGTTTCAGGCAGGTGATTCATTTTTCTTAATTCGTTCCCTTGTAATATCAGCCAGCGATGCGATAGCTTTGCTGAGTGGATTGGTTTTGTTTTCCAAATAAAAAGGCATACCACGGTTCACTGCGCTGATGGCAATCCGCTCTTCAAATGGAATAGCCAGAGAAACTTCCTGTTTGAGGTTTTCACCTATTTTTTCAGGTGTAATTGATATTCGTTTGTCATATTTATTCATCACAAAGATGATTTTTTGACGATTGATGCCAACTGCATCAACCAGCGAAAGGAATAAACTTGAGTTTTTAATAGACGGGATGTCTTGAGTTGTGATTAATACAATAATATCTGCAACCTCAATTGCCGATTGAACAAATTCGGTCAGGTAAGATGCGGTATCCACCACGACATAACTATAAATGCCCCTGAGAAATTTTAACATTTTGGCAAATTGTTCACCATTCGTTTTTTCGGCCATTTCCGGCTTGGGGGGCGCCGGCAAAACACGCAAACCTGAAGCGGCATGTTTAATTAACACACCCTCAACAACTTCGGGATCAAGGTCTTCAACGCGAACGGTTAAATCAGTAACATTGTTTTTGGGCTGTTCATTCAAAAACACAGCAACATCCCCGAATTGCATGCCTCCATCTACCAATACACATTTTCTTTCATCTGAAATCAGTGCCAATGACAGGTTTGCAGCAATGGTTGTACAGCCGGTGCCGCCCTTGGGGCTGTAAACCAGAATGATTTTACCGGTTTCGGAAGCCGCTTTGCCCTGCGAAGATTGCAGGGCTGCTTGAACGGATATTGCCTGTTGGGCGATTTTGGCTTTTTCGTCATCAGCCATTTTTCCGGCGCGGCGAATGGCGGCAAGAAGTTCATCGATGGATGGTGGTTTTGTTAAGAAGTCTCGGGCACCGACCAGCATGGCCCGGCGCATATAACTTGGATCACTTTGGACAGATAAAATGATGACCTGAGTATGCGGAACTTTACGCCGGATGGCTTCGGTGGCTGTAATGCCATCCATATCCGGCATATTAATATCCATGATGACTACATCAGGTTTATTTTCTTGAGCCATTTGAATGGCTTCTGTTCCGTTACGAGCTAACGCAATAACTTCGATGTTTGAGTCGAACTGTAATGAACGCCTAATATACTCACGCGTATCTGCAATGTCGTCAACGATCATAACGCGGATTTTGTTTGAGTCAGCCATTTTTATCTTATCCCGTTAATCCGATAAAGTTATCCCTATTTCCTTATTGACCTGCACTCGTTGTTACAGGTAGACCGGATGATTGAGGTAAAGAGAGGTCATACGGGAGTTTGGCCGGGTAGGGAATATTGTATTGGTCCATGATGTATTGTAATGTGACGGCTTCGGTCGGAGGATTTTGATCATCTTCCGAATTTCTCAAGGCCAGGTGAATGTAAGCATTGGAAAGCATCAAGAAATTCAGCGTCTCGGCATCTTGAGGGGACACGATCAAAGTCACGGATTTTATCACGTCGGGTTCGGGGGTCGGTGTTGCCTGACTTCCATCTGCGTTCCCCGAATCTGCCGGTTTCGGTGAACCGGATTCAGATAAGTTACCAACGCCAAGGACGATAGCGTCTTGAATAATGGTTTGCGAAATCATCCGCGACCGTTGAGGTTCGGATGGGATAACGTAAACAGGTTGATTAAGGGCTGCGTCCAACTCTGCACGACCTTGAGTGGGAGGGTCCATCTTGGCTGTGATAGAGTTGATCGTTACGGATCCATTTTGTCCACCCGTTGTAATGGTTTGGGGCGGCGCTACAACTGAAATGGAATTTGGCAAAATTGTCTGGAAACTTGCGTCAATGTCAACCAGTTTAATAGCCGTTATTACATTAACGTGATCGCCTTCTTTTAACCCCTGGGATACCTTCAGAACATCATCCATGATTTGTACTGAAATAGCCACTTTGCCCCGAGGAATTTTGGACGAAAGCTCAGAGCCAATTATCGAGTCTGAAATCAAGCTGGGGACTAAAGGTGTACCCTGATTCAGGTCGTATTTTGCATATTTTCCAAGGACGCTTTGAATATCGGTATAAAATAGACCGTCAACCATAGCGCTTTGAGGATAAGGAATCTTGGCTAATACCGATTCATTTAATTTGGTTCCTCTGGGAACCGGCTGTTGAGCAATGATAATTTCAACCATTGCCGAAGAGGGGGTCGGTGTGGATAAAGCTGCCGCAGGTGAAACGGGCGAGCCGCCACTTAATATAGAAGAAATCAGGTTACCCCCGAGGAACAAGGCGGTTGCGCCAATAACCAGAACAAAAATGATCACTGCAATTAGTATTATTATTAAACCCCTAGAACGTCCCTTTGATGCCATGAGACCCTCCTCAAAAAGTGTGATGCATAATATGAAAATTCTACTTTTATTATATCTATTATTTGATTATACACAAAACACCCCGGCCAATAAAGGAAGGGGGTGCCAAAACGTGTTAAAAAAACAAAATTTCCAAAAAACAAATAATATTTATTATTAGTGTATCGATAGAATTTGTGGAAGTCAAGCAAAAAATATTTTCCCCAACAATCATTAATTATTTGATTTCCAGGATTTTTTTTATGGTTTCGAGAAGTTCATTGGGATGAAAAGGTTTACAAATATACCCGTCAACCCCGGCTACGTGAAGACCCATCACCTGGTCAATTGCCTGAGATTTGGCAGAAACA
>JAJTBH010000264.1 GCA_021287005.1 Anaerolineae bacterium | reverse complement strand
CCGCAGAACACGATGTTCGTGCGTTAAGGACTGGTCCGGTAAATCAAAACGCAGGTTAATTTCATGGACACGTGCCTGCGTGCAAACAGCCCCCAATGATATCAGCCGATTTTCGATGAACTGGATATCCTTTACAAAAAACTTGGCTTCAATTTCGGTTTCATTGTTCATGAACATCTCTCCCCGGTTGGAATAAATTATTTATTTCAGGAAAATAAAGAATAAAAAGGGTAAACAATAGATAGGTTATGGTCACGCCCATTGAGAAATAAAAATTGGTCTGGCTGGATGAGTCTTTAAATAAACTGAAACGCTCAATCCAATAGCTGGTTGGAATAAATAACAGGCAAATACATAACATCTGCTGATGATAAATCTTTACAAACCAGAGCAGAAAAATGGCAATTAAACCGATAAAGCTCCACGAAATACCGCTGACGACCAGGTAATAAGGTGAAAAAGCCAACAGTTTTTCAAGAAAAGAAAAATTTTGGATGGCAGAGATTGTCCGCTGCAATCCGGCACAAAAAACAATCAAAAAAATGAGTGTTAAGAATTTAACACCAAAACGCTGCTTTGTCATTTTTTACCGCCATCCAAAGGGATTGAGTTAATCCAGTTCTACGTAAATACGTTTGTTGATTTTTCCCTTGCTTTTATAATCAACCACATGGATAAAACCCACTTCGCTGGTGTTGGATACATGCGTACCGCCATCCGCTTGCAGGTCGAGTCCTTTAATTTCCATGGTGCGCACTTCTTCAATGCCGGGCGGCAGCAAATTGATTTTTGTGCGGATCAGGTCAGGAATTTGAAAGGCAACTTCACGGGGCAGGATCTTAATTTCTGTCGGGTGGCAGGCCTGAACTTCAACATTGACGGCTTTTTCGATCACGGCTACCAGTTCTTTGCTGAGTGATTCAAATTCAAAATCCATGCGGCCTTTTAATGGCTCCATATCGCCGCCCGTAACCTGCGCGCCGTAATCACGAAAAACGACACCGCAAAGAATGTGCATGGCAGTATGCGTGCGCATTAATTTATAACGATTATCCCAATCGATGATACCTTTAACGAGATCACCTTCTGCCGGTAAACTTGATTCCGGAGCCAGGTAGTGTAATACACCTTCAGGGCCTTTTTTGGTTTTAATAACGGGATAATCAAGCCCATTAATGATTAATTTGCCAAAATCACAGGGTTGACCACCTCCACCCGGGTAAAAGGCCGTCTGATCTAAGCCTATGGCATGATTGTCTGAATCGATGCAAATTATTTTTGCAGTGAATTCTTTTAAATAACTATCGGTTTGGTAAAGTAAATGAGTCATGGGTGCCCTCCTGAGAAAACTTTCAGGGTTTATGATATCACACCCATGAATTTTTTATGAGACCTTTGCCCCCATTTTGTTATGTTTTTTCGTGCTTTGATGATCGTTCTGTCTCAATCCGAAAATTGATTCACAAACGGTAAAAAAACCTAAAATAATCTCTTAAAGTGCCCCTGGATTTTTTTAGAAAAAGCCGGAAAATGATGGTGATATGCATCTTCCGGCTTTTATAATTCAGAATTGGCCGTGCTCTTTTTTGAGCAACCCATTGACCATGTCTTATTGGCGTTCGTAAGGACTCGATTCGACCTGGTAAGGCGGTTTATCCTCATCCGTCAGTCGTTTGAAATAAAACATGTTATCTCGAATGTCGTAGGCCAGGCGGGTATGAGAATTATCGAAACCGCCATAACGGCCATTGGCACGCACCCAGACGATTTTGTAATCAATGGTCTTTTGTTGCAGGTCATAGGAAAGAATTTCCCCATAGGTTTCCAATGATTGTAACGGATCCATATCGGGTGGTTCTGAAAAATACACATGTTTATCCGTTATAACAATCAGGTGTTTATCCCGACTCGACCAATCGTCCGTGTTATTCATCCAGATGCCTTCAAAAGGGAGAGACTGCGGGGCCGCTGGAATGGAAGCAGTTATTTGTAAAGTCGGTTCAAGGCTGGGCGATTCGGGCGTTGTTTGCGAAAGGTTTTTAGAGGTGGGTTGGTAACATCCAGCAAACGTAAAAAGAATTACCAATCCTAAAAGGTTTAAAAAAGCAGGTTTAAAAATTTTCATCATTGTTCCCTCTCATTAATGTATGTCTGTTTTGAATACTTAAAAAATTATATCCATCCATTAATTAACAACATAAGAATAATATCCATAAATCGAAAAATTTTTTCGCATTATTCTTCTTGAGCGAATATAATCAGAATGTTTATTCCCATGTCTGAAAGGTTATGTAAACGCATGAGTGAAAAATCTGTTTCCCATGTTTTTGATCCCAATGATCATCCTCATCGGCGATTTAACCCATTAACCGGTGAGTGGGTATTGGTATCTCCACACCGGACCAAACGCCCCTGGTTGGGGCAGGTTGAAAAGGTTCCACTTGAAAACCGTCCGGTTTATGATGCCACCTGTACTTTATGCCCCGGAAATCAACGCATGAGCGGGTTAACCAATCCGCAGTATGAAAACACCTTTGTATTTACCAATGATTTTCCTGCGTTACTGCCGGATACACCGCAAGCCAATGATTACGGTCATCCTTTATTAAAAGTTGAAAGTGAACAGGGAACGGCCCGAGTCATTTGCTTTTCACCGCGTCATGATTTAACCCTGCCGGAAATGGAAATAGACGATATTCATAAGGTCGTGGATACCTGGGTGGAACAGTATAACGAATTGGGGAAAACTTATCGCTGGGTGCAGGTTTTTGAGAATAAGGGCACTGTGATGGGTTGTTCCAATCCGCATCCACACGGGCAAATCTGGGTACAAAATCGCCTGCCCAATGAACCGTCTAAAGAAGACCGTCAACAGCGGACATATTATGAAGAAAACGCCCGTCTTTTGTTAATGGATTATACAAACCTGGAGGTGGAGCGGCAGGAAAGGGTGGTTGTGCAAAATGACGACTGGCTGGCTGTGGTGCCGTTTTGGGCCATTTGGCCGTTTGAAACGTTACTGCTGCCGCGTCGACCGGTGCGACGCATGCCCGAATTGAATGATGGAGAACGCCATTCACTGGCAGATTTATTAAAACGCTTATTAACCCGCTATGACAATTTGTTTGAAACGTCCTTTCCATATTCTTTTGGCTGGCACGGAGCTCCGTTTGGCAGCGATGAAAACATAAATCACTGGCAACTACATGCCCACATTTACCCTCCTTTGCTGCGCTCGGCAACAGTGCGCAAGTTTATGGTGGGGTATGAATTGCTGGCAGAAGCCCAGCGTGACCTGACGGCCGAACAAGCCGCCCGGCGACTGCTGGATGTCTCTGAAATCCATTACCGGCACAAATAATCATTAAACCCGATTAAATAAAAACAGGACACTCGTTGAAAAAGTGTCCTGTTTTTTAATTTTATTTAGGCTTTGGATAAAGCCTGATCCAGATCCCAGATGATATCTTCAACATCCTCCAGACCAATGCTCAAACGAATAAAATCGGGTGATAAACCGGCGCTGGTTTGTTGTTCCGGGGTCAACTGTGAGTGTGTGGTGCTGGCCGGGTGAATTGCCAGGCTTTTGGCGTCTCCAACGTTCGCCAGATGGCTGAAAAGCTGCAAACTGTCGATAAACTTACCACCGGCAGCGCTGCCTCCCTTGATGCCAAAACCCATCATGGCGCCGCAGCCCAACGGGAAATATTTTCGGGCGCGATCGTAATCATGATTTCCTTTTAAGCCCGGATAAGCGACCCAGGAAACTTTGGCATGATTGGCTAAAAATTCGGCAACTTTTTGGGCGTTTTGGGTATGGCGTTCCATGCGCAGACTGAGGGTTTCAAGTCCCTGAATGAACAACCACGAGTTGATCGGGGCCTGGCAGGCGCCGATATCACGCAAAACCTGAACCCGGGCCTTGGTGATAAAAGCAGTAGCGCCGAGACTGGCATATACCAACCCGTGATAACTTTCATCGGGCTCGGTAAAGGAAGGGAATTTGCCGCTGGCAGCCCAATCAAAATTGCCGCCATCCACAATCATACCGCCAATGCTGGTGCCGTGACCGCCGATAAATTTGGTGGTTGAATGAATGACGATATTGGCGCCCCACTCGAACGGGCGGAATAAATAAGGCGTGGTGAAGGTGTTGTCGATCACCAGAGGAATTCGCGCTTCTTTAGCGATCGCGGCGACCTCTTCAATCGGGAAGACGTTCATAAGCGGATTGCCTAAAGTTTCCCCATAAATTACTTTGGTGTTGGGGCGCAGAGCCTTGCGGAAATTTTCGGGGTCGGATGGGTCAACCAATGTAGCATCAATTCCCAACCGGGGAAAAGTATAGGTAAAAAGGTTAAAAGTGCCGCCATACAAGGAGTTTGAAGCAACCACATGATCACCGGCGTTGCACAAGGCCAAAATCGTCATTACCTCGGCGGCGTGACCTGAGCTTGACGCCACGGCGCCACTGCCGCCTTCCAGGCTGGCAACCCGTTGTTCAAACACATCCGAAGTGGGGTTCATGATACGCGTATAAATATTGCCGTTCTCCTGTAAAGAAAACAGGCGGGCCGCATGTTCGGTACTGCGGAATATATAGGACGTCGTCTGATAAATGGGAACTGCCCTTGAACCGGTAACAGGGTCCGGCGTTTGACCGGCATGCAGTTGGCGGGTATTAAAACCGAATGAACGAGAGGGTTTTTCTTGAGGTGCCATGTAAATTTTCCTTTCAATATTTATTGATGTATATCAAAGCATCACCCGTCTCAGATGGGGTAACAAAATCCCCTCTTCTGAAGAGAAGAGGGGGTATCACTATTATCCACTTCTCTCATCTTCCAGAATTTTCTTCTGCAGGATTTGGCACCATACCTCACAGGGCTGGTTGCCGAAGCTTCACAGGGCCTATCCCTCCGCTTCTCTGGATAAGAGTAATGCTTTATAAAATTATTGAAGGCGATCATAACATTATCAAAAATACCTGTCAAGGATGGTGCAGAGAGGGTTCTATAAAGCGTGCTTTTAGAGAGTGAACTGGCTTGTATGGTAAAATCGAAGCGGGTTAAAATTCCAAATGATGCCGGGATTACGGCTTGGGTCGAAGTGATTAATGGCTTTGGCTGGGAAAGTTAAATAAATGATCAAAGTCCTTTTTTTAATTCGCTCATTAGACACAGGCGGAGCTGAACGCCAACTGGTGGAACTGGTAAAGAATCTGGACAAAACCCGTTTCGAAGCCCTTGTTGTAACTTTTTATGCGGGGGGGAACCTGCCAAATGAATTGATCTCTCTCCCCGGAGTAACACTTTATTCTCTTGGTAAAAACGGTCGCTGGAATAACCTGGCATTCATCAGGAAGTTAATTCAACTGATACGTGCGCAACAACCGGATTTAATCCATTCTTACCTGGACGTCGCAAATCTTTTTGCTTTGCTGGTCGGAAAAATTACCCATTTACCGGTTGTTTGGGGGGTGAGAGCTTCAAAAATGGCACTTGAAGATTACGATTGGACGGCCAGGCTATCCTATTGGTTAACCGTTCTATTTTCAGGCCTTGCGGATTGGATAATTATTAATTCAAATGCCGGTAAAGAGCACCATGTTCAAAACGGATATTTTTCAAAAAAGATAACCGTTATTCCCAATGGAATAGATGTTGATCGAT
>JAJTBH010000263.1 GCA_021287005.1 Anaerolineae bacterium | reverse complement strand
ATTTATTACTTCAAACGGACTCGGGATGCCAGAGTCGTGGGCTTCTACGAATATTCCAGCCGGTTCGCCGGTTGTATATGTTAAAACGGAATATTAAAAATCATTAACTTGACATTTTTTATCAATTTAATTAAAATAATTCAAAATAATCTGGAGAAATTAATCATGACTTTAAATTGCTTGTGTATAAAGCGGGTACTGTAAACCGCTTTCTGATAGAAAAATTCTAACCGACTGGTTCAGACAGCGATAGCAGCCCCGCCGATTTTTAAATATAAAAATGGGCACAAACGCTAAACGCTGTTTGTTTTTAAAGCCAGTCGGTATTTTTATTAAATAGTATGGGAGTTATTTTATGAAAATCGCAAATAATGTTACCGAACTGGTTGGCAATACCCCATTGGTTCGTTTACAAAGATTAAACCGGGGTCTGCCCGGTCAGATTGCCGTAAAACTTGAATTTTTTAACCCGGCCCACAGCGTCAAAGACCGCATCGGGGTCGCCATGATCGACGCCGCCGAAAAAGCCGGTAAACTCACGCCCGACAGCACCATTGTGGAACCCACCAGCGGTAATACCGGCATTGCGCTGGCTATGGTTGCCGCTGCCCGCGGTTATCGCTGCATCCTGGTCATGCCGGAAACGATGAGCAAGGAACGGCGCATGTTATTAAAAGCCTATGGCGCCGAACTGGTTTTAACCCCCGGCGGCGAAGGCATGCCGGGCGCCATTCGCAAAGCCGAAGAACTGGTCAACAATAACCCCGGTTATTTTATGCCGCAGCAGTTTGAAAACCCGGCCAACCCCGAGGTACACCGCCGCACCACTGCCGAAGAAATCTGGGCCGACACCGACGGCAGCGTCGATTATCTGGTGGCCGGCATCGGCACGGGCGGTACTATCACCGGAATCGGTGAAGTGATCAAAGCGCGCAAACCATCATTTAAGGTCATAGCCGTTGAACCGGATGCCTCGCCGGTTCTGTCGGGCGGCGCCAAGGGACCGCATCCCATTCAGGGCATCGGCGCCGGTTTTGTGCCCGGCGTATTAAACACCAAAATTTATGACGAAATCATCCGCGTTAAAGGTGATGACGCCTTTGCCATTGCCCGGCGTATGGCGCGTGAAGAGGGTTTGCTGGTCGGCATTTCCTCCGGCGCAGCCACCTGGGCCGCCCTGCAAGTGGCTGCTCGCCCTGAAAGCGCCGGTAAATTAATTGTGGTTATCATTCCCTCTTTCGGCGAACGGTATCTCAGCACCCCGCTTTATGCCGATCTGGTGGAATAGGAGTATTTTGTCATGTGGTTAAACACGATTAAGAATGACGTTCAATCCATTCTGGAACGTGACCCGGCAGCACGCAACACATTTGAAGTGCTGGTCTGTTACCCCGGTCTGCATGCCCTGCTCGGTTATCGTTTTGCCCACTGGCTGTGGGTGCGTAATTTTAAACTGCTGGGGCGGATGACCTCGCAGATGGTGCGCGCGCTGACCGGTATTGAAATTCACCCCGGCGCAAAAATCGGTTCCGGCTTTTTTATCGATCACGGCATGGGCGTCGTCATCGGTGAAACGGCTGAAATCGGCCACAATGTGACGCTTTATCATGGGGTGACACTGGGCGGCGTCAGCACCGAAAAAGGCAAACGCCACCCGACGGTCGAAGATAATGTGGTTATCGGCACCGGCGCCAAAGTTTTAGGCGCCATCACGGTGGGCGCCAACAGCCGCATCGGCGCCAACGCCGTGGTGGTTAAACCCGTTCCGCCCAACTCGGTGGTTGGCGTGCCCGGCCAGGTGGTGGTGCGCAGCAAACCTCAATCGGCTACCCCCGACCTGCACCACGACCGCCTGCCGGATACCATCAGCGTTTCATTGCAGGCCCTCATGGCGCGTGTGGATGAGTTGGAAAAAAGCTTAAGCGGCCACATGGAAGAACACCCGTTAAATTTCGATAACGAACAAAACGGAGAAAGTTATTTACCCTTAAGTCAGGATAACGGCGGCGCCATTCCGGTGCTGCTGCATGCCCCCCAACAGGGCGTCTGGCATGGCGAAGATTTTATGATATAACCCGGCGGCAGACTTCCCCTGCCGGTATAAAAACCAGAGGGCTGTCCGATTGTGGCGGTCCTCTGGTTTTTTAAGCATCCAGCGGGGCAAACTGGCTTTCATAAAGTTTTGCGTAATATCCGCCTTGATTTAATAACTGATCATGCCGGCCGCTTTCAACAACCTGCCCTTTATCCATTACCAGAATCAGATCGGCTTCGCGGATGGTGGAAAGGCGATGGGCAATGATGAAACAGGTTTTTCCGGCAGATAACTTTAAGAAAGCCTTTTGAATGCGCTGCTCCGTGCGGGTGTCAATGCTGCTGGTGGCTTCATCCAAAATCAACAGGGGCGGGTTAACCAACATCACGCGGGCAATCGTCAGCAGTTGTTTTTGCCCCTGCGACAGGTTTTCCCCGGCGTCATCTATCACAGTGTCATAAGCCTGCGGCAGGCGTTTAATAAAGGCGTGGGCATCCACAGCCCTGGCGGCGTTGATAATTTCTTCATCAGTGGCGTCCGGTTTGCCGTAAGATATGTTATCGCGAATACTGCCGTTAAACAGCCAGGCGTCTTGAGGCACCATGCCAAAATTTATCCTCAGACTGTCGCGGTTGACCTCGTTAATCGGCACACCTTCAATTTTGATGACGCCCGAATTAATATCGTAAAAACGCATCAACAGGTTAACCAGCGTGGTTTTACCTGCGCCGGTATGCCCCACGATGGCAATATTGCTGCCCGCCTTAATTTCCAGGTTAAAGTCATTGATCAAATTTTGTCCTGGAACGTAGGAAAAATTTACCCGTTCAAATGAAACCGTGCCTTCACCCGGCTGAACTTTTAATTCATTCAAAGCGTCAGCCGCTTCGGGGCTCAAATCCAACACCTCAAAAATACGCTGCGCTGAAGCCAGGGTGGCCTGAAGCTGGCTGAGTACACCCGTAATTTCATTAAAGGGTTTGGCAAACAGGCTGGAATAAATTAAAAAGCTGGAAATTCCGCCCACACTGATTGAACCGAAAATGACCGCCAGACTGCCAATGATGCCCACCACCGCATAGGTCAGGTTGTTCACCAGGCGTGTGGATGGGTTGGTCAATGAAGAATAAAACTGCGCTTTAACACCCACATCATATAAAACCCGATTGATATCTTCAAACTTCTGGTATGACCTGTCTTGATAGGTAAAAGCCTGCACCACCTTTTGGCCGCCGATCATCTCTTCAATATAACCGTTAAGCTGTCCCAGGTTTTTAGCCTGTGTTTTAAACATACGCTGTGAGCTGTGTGTGATATAACGCGCCACAAAATAAGAAACCGGTGCGGAAAACAACACAACCGCCGTCATGAGCCAATTTATGGTCAACATAAAAACGATCGCACCCACAATGGTAAAAACGCCGGTCAACAGGGTGGCTAAACCTTGCAGCAGACCATCTGAAATGGCATCCATATCGTTGACAAAGCGGCTGATGGTGTCGCCGTGCGGTGTGCCGTCAAAAAACTTGAGCGGCAGGTTATTAACTCTGGCAAACAAATCTCGGCGCAAATCATTAACGCTGCGGTAGGCAACCTGGTTGGTTAAATAAATCAGCAGCCAACCGGCCAGGCCTCCGCCGCTATAAATCACGGCTAAAACCAGCAGTGACCGGCCGAGATAATCAAAATCCACCCGGCCGGCCCCCATCATATGATCCACGGCCTGCCCGATCAACAACGGCCCTATCAAACTGGTTAAAACGCTTAATCCGGCGCTTAAGCCGGCTCCCCATAAAAACCAATGATATTTGCCGGGGTAAAATAATAATCTTTTTATTAAATCTGCGGTCATGACTGCCCCTCCCCGTCCGCCATTTGCGAATAATAAATTTCACGATAAACCGCATTGTCATTCAGCAGGCTAACATGGTTTCCCAAACCGAGCAAATGGCCGTCGTCAAAAACCAGAATTTTATCGGCCTGTTTAATACTGCTCACCCGTTGAGAAACAATCAAAACCGTCATTTCACGGTTAAAACAACGAATAGCCTGGCGCAGGGCAGCTTCTGTGGCAAAATCCAATGCACTGGCGGCATCATCCAGGATTAATATTTGCGGCCGAGCCAGCAAAGCCCGTGCGATACTCAGGCGCTGGCGCTGGCCGCCCGATAAGTTTACCCCGCCGCGTTCGACCGGTGTCCGGTAAGCCTCCGGTAAACTGGATATAAATTCATCCGCCTGGGCGGCTCTGGCAGCCGCGATCATTTCTTCTTCACTTGCGTCCTGTTTTCCCCAGCGAATGTTTTCCGCCAGCGTGCCGCTAAACAGCAGCACCTTCTGCGGCACAATTCCCATTTTTTGTCGCAAAGCCGACAGATTGTAGTTTTTCACGTTAACCCCGTCCACAAGGACTTCACCATGCAAAACGTCATAAAAACGCGGGATCAGGTTGATAAAACTTGATTTGCCGGAACCCGTGCCGCCAATGATGCCGACCGTTTCGCCCCGATTAACCACCACAGAAATATCGTCCAAAACACGTTCTCCCGTGGCGCTGTAAGCAAAAGAAACCTGTTTAAATTCAATCAAGGCTTTTGGGGCGGCATCAGTTGTTTTTTCCGCCGGTTTGGCATCCACAATGGAAGGCCGCACCGCGAGCACTTCACTGACGCGCCCGGCCGAGGCATAAGCCCGCGTAAAAATGATTACCAGGTTGGAAACCACAATCAAGGCCAGTAGAATCTGGGTAACATAATTAACGAAGGCAATAATTTCACCCTGTGACAATGCTCCGGCATTAATGCGCAGCCCACCCGTCCAGAGAATGGCTATGACGGCCGCATTCATTACCAGGCTGGTCAACGGATTTAACAAAGCCGACAAACCACCCACACGCACGGCAGTGGCGGTCAGATCATCGCTGGCCTGATTAAAGCGTTTTTGTTCGTCTTTTTTGCGAGTGAAAGCACGGATGACACGCACCCCGGCCAGGTTTTCGCGCAAAACCAGGGTCAGTCCGTCCATTTTCTGCTGGTACTGCTGATAGAGCGGTGAACTGCGGCTGATGATCAGGTATAAAATCAGGGCAAAGAGGGGCGTGATGGCCAGCAAAATCAGGGAGAGTTTAAAATCCAGAATCATCGCCATGATGATGGCGCCCAGGCAAATAAACGGCGCCCGGATAACCAGCCGGATTAACATGGCCACAGCCAATTGAAGTTGGTTAACATCATTGGTCAAACGATTAATCAGGGTGGCCGTACCAAAACGGTCCACTTCGGCATAAGAAAAAGAGGAAATATGTTTAAAGAGTGCATTCCGCAGGGTGGTGCCAAATCCCTGCGACGCTCTGGCTGCATAATACTGGCAAACCATGGAACTGCCAAAGCCCAGGAGCGCCATCACCATCATCAAAGCGCCCATATGCAAAACATAATTTGTATCAGAGCGGTTGACCCCCCGATTGATGATCAGGGCCATCAGGGTGGGCAACAACAGTTCCAGGATGGCTTCAAACAGCTTAAATAGCGGACCAAGGATGGTTTCTTTTTTATAGGGTTTTAAAAAAACAAATAGTTCGCGCAAACTAACAATCCTTTTAGAAAAAAACGCCGGCTTTTTTGCGATCATCTCTGCCGCTTTCAGCC
>JAJTBH010000262.1 GCA_021287005.1 Anaerolineae bacterium | reverse complement strand
GATGTTAATTCTGGCGATTATTTTGATGATGACCGGCCGGCTGCGTTTGGATGTAGCCGCCATATCGATGGCGGCCGTTCTGGGTGTGATGCAGTGGCTGGGTTGGGGTTTCCTGGGCCCGGCCAACAGCCCGGCCGAAACCCTTAAAGCCATTTCCGGTTTCAGCCAACCGGTGGTGATTACTTTAATATCGCTTTTTATCATTACCTTCGGGCTCGAAAAAAGCGGCCTGATTCGTTATGTTTCGCACTTCCTGCTGCGCCTGGGCGGGCATAAACAATCCTTGTTGATCGCCCTGTTTGCCGGGGTGACGGCTTTGTTATCCCTCTTTATGAACAACCTTGCCGCCGGAGCGCTGCTGCTGCCCGGCGTTTTGGAAGTCTCACGGCGCACGGGAATTAAACCTTCCAAGTTGTTAATCCCGGTGGCTTACGGCAGCCTGTTGGGGGGTGTGGCGACTTATTTCACCACCGCCAATATCATTGTCAGCGATCTGCTGACCATTGCCAGCCCGCCTCAGCCGGCTTTACATATCATGGACTTTACACCTACCGGCGGGTTGATTGCCGCGGCGGGTATTCTCTTTTTGGGTTTGTTCGGCAGCCGGCTGCTGCCCGACCGCGAACCGTCTTCAAGCCTTGAAGCGGGCCGTTTGACCGGCACTGAACTGGAACGCCTCTACCGCCTGGATGAACGGCTCTGGCAGGCGGTTATACCGCCCCTTGCATCATTCGCCGGGGCAAACCTGGTCCAGGCGCGTCTGGGCGCCGATTTTGGCCTGACGGTGGCGGCAATTTTGCATGAAGGTTTTGAACTTGTTCTGCCTTCGCCTGAAGAAATGCTTCAGCCGGGCGACCGGCTGTTGTTAATTGGCCGTGAGGATAAAATTAATTTATTACGCCAGCGCGGACTGGAAATTGAAGCGGTGACCGATGATCTTTCTCTCAGCCGGCGCGGCTTGAATCTGGTGGAGATGATCCTTTCACCGCATTCCAATGCTGCCGGCCAGACGCTTAAACAGCTTGATTTTCGCGGCCGCTATCGCGCCACAGTGTTGGCTTTAAAACGACTGGAACGCTGTTACCGCACCGATGTCGGGGATATTAACCTGGCGCCGGGTGATTCGCTGCTGGTGATTACCGGCATTCCTCAGGTGAAACAGTTAAAAAAAGATGCCGACTTCCTGGTGATTGAACCGGATCCCGGCGACCGGCCGCTTAATCGGCGGATGGCGATTGTCGTTTCGGGTGTGATGCTGGCGGCCATAGCAGCCTCGATTGCCGGCGCGCCGGTTTACCTGTGTATGTTAAGCGGCGCGGCGCTGTTGCTGCTGCTGGGTCTGATCTCGGCGCAGGAGGCTTATTTGTCGGTGGAGTGGCAGGCCGTCTTTTTGATTGCCGGCATGTACGTGACCAGCCTGGCGATGGTGCAGACCGGATTGGCGGCTTTATTGGGGCAGGCCATGTTATCCCTGGTGACGCCCCTGGGACCGCTGGGTGTGGCGGCCGGGGCTTATTTGTTATCAGCCCTGTTGACACAGGTGATGGGCGGGCAGGTCACCGCCCTGGTGACCGGGCCGATCACCATCAGCGCCGCCATTCACATGGGCGTGAACCCCCAGGCTGTGGCGGTGGCTACGGCCATTGGTTGTTCGGCGTCTTTTTTAACGCCTCTGGCGCATCCGGTGAATGTGTTAATGATTGCTCCGGCCAATTATAAATTTAAAGACTTTTTTAAGATTGGCTGGCCTTTGACGATTCTCAGTTTTGGCATGCTCTTATTGGGCTTAATTTTGTTTTGGAAGTTATAATACAGCCGCTTAATTTTGATTTATAATGCTTACGGAGTTAAAAAGAAAATTATATAAACTCTTTTTAATCCCCAGGCGCTCTCATTGCGGTTGGGTGCAGCCGGAGTTTTTTGCGGTCTATTTGTAGGATTCATCCGGAAAAGCGGATCGTATTTAATAAAACTGATGGTTAATCTGACTTTTCCATTTTTTTGGAAAGCCCGGCAGCCCTGCCGGGAGTAGTTTTTTATCACGGTATTATAAAGTTTATCAAAGAGGTGTGTTATGAAATATCGTTCTTTTGGGCGTTTGCCCGAAAAAATCTCGGCGCTGGGTTTTGGCTGTATGCGCCTGCCGGTGATTGACGGAAAACCGGAAGCCATTGATGAGCCTCTGGCCGAACGTATGATTAAACATGGTATTGACCGGGGTATTAACTACGTCGATACGGCTTATGCCTATCACGGCGGCATGAGCGAACCTTTTGTCGGCAAAGTGTTAAAAGGCGAATACCGCCAGAAGGTCAGTCTTGCCACCAAAATGCCGGTCTGGTTTTTGCAGACTGAATCTGATTTTGATCGTTTGTTAAACGAACAGTTACAGCGTCTGCAAACCGACCATATCGATTTTTACCTGATGCATGCCCTCAGCAAACCGCGCTGGGATAACCTGAAACGTCTTAATATGGCTGAATGGGCCGAAAAAGCGCGCGCCGATGGGCGTATTCGCCATCTGGGTTTTTCCTTTCATGATGATTACCCGGTGTTTCAACAGATCATTGATGAATATGACGGTTGGGATTTTTGCCAGATTCAGTATAACTACGTTGATGTAGCCGAACAGGCCGGTACTCACGGTCTGGAATATGCCGCCTCCAAAGGTTTGGCTGTGGTGGTAATGGAGCCGCTGTTGGGTGGCAAGTTGGCCGATCCGCCGCAGAAGGTGCGTGACATGCTTGATAGCGCGCCGCTGAAACGTTCTCCCGCCGATTGGGCTTTGCAGTGGTTATGGGATAAACCCGAAGTGTCCCTGATTCTGAGCGGTATGAGCAATTTTGAACAGGTGCAAGAAAACCTGGCCAGCGCCGAATCCTCGGGCGGCAAACAGTTGTCGGCCGCCGATCTGGAATTGATTGAACGGGTGCGCCAGAAATACCATGAAATCACCCCGGTTTCCTGCACACGCTGCCGTTATTGTATGCCCTGCCCCAACGGAGTCAACATTCCCTACGTCTTTGATGTGTTTAACAAAGCCGCTGCATTTGAAATGTGGCCGCAAATGCGTTTCCGTTACAGCCAGATTCTGGCGGATGACAACGCCTCGGCCTGCATCGATTGCGGCGCCTGCGAGGAGGTCTGTCCGCAGCATTTGCCCATCAGTGACTGGATGCCTTACATTCATGAAGTGTTGGGCCAGGAAAAAGCCTACGACGGGCGTTTGACCCCATAATAAATTTAAGGAACTGAAACTTTCGGGAAGAGCTTAACCCTCTTCCCGAAATTATTTAATAGACTTTTAACCGGCGGGTGAGCGATGGGATCAATGATAAAATGAAATTGCAGTTTTTTTTATTTATATCGCCCGCTGATTGATTAATGGAGGAAAGATGGACAATCAGAATACGCAGGTGCTGCTTCAAAAAATTGAAGAACTTGGCCGGCAAAACGATCAGATTGCCCGGCAGTTGGCCGGTAACGACCAGCAAATTTACAATTTGATTAATACCCAGATGCAGGTGTTATACCGGCAGATGGAAGCCCTGTTTTCATTGTATTCGGTTCTGCCAATTCGATATCCTCTGCCGCAAATGCGCGGATGGCCGGTTTCGCCCGATTTTGCCGCTATCTTAATTAACCACATTTTCGAATATAAACCGCTCACCATTTTTGAGCTGGGCAGCGGCCTGTCGACCATTTTCTGCGCCTATGCGCTTGAAAAACTGGGACGCGGCCGGATTATTTCCCTTGATCATGAGCAGCAGTATTATCAAAAAAGCCAAAAATTAATCGAAGACCACGCCCTGACTCAATATGTGCAGCTCATTCACGCGCCATTAGTCGATACATTAATCGATGGTAAAAAGGGACTGTGGTACGATCAAAAGAATCTGCCGGCAATTGAACAAATTGACATGCTGATTGTAGACGGCCCGCCTTCCACCATTCAGGATGAAGCGCGTTACCCGGCGCTGCCCTTGTTAAAAAAATTTATTGGCCCGCACACCCTTATTTTCCTGGACGATGCCGGCCGGCCGGATGAACAAAAAACGGTCAAACGCTGGCTGGAATTATTGCCCGGTTTCCATGTTGAAAGCCTTGAAACTGAAAAGGGTATTGCCATAATCAAAAAAGATTTTTAAGCGTTTTGTTTTTCAGTTATGGGTTAACCAGAGCTTGCCAGACGGCTTTCATAATATGCGGATCGCTCACGGTTAATGGATGGGCCGGCACCCAGAACAGACGATTGATCGCCCCCGCCAATCGAGAGGTACCCGGCGGGATGATCATTAAATCCAGCGGCGACCAGAAGGAAAACACCTCTACCTGTCCCCAGGGCAGCGGCTCAAGATTGAGATCGTTTAAAAACGAACTGCCGGGACGCATCTGCCGGCAGCCCCGGTTCTGACGTAAATAGGCCATATAAGTGCCGTGGTGCGGGCCGGCGATTGAAATAAAACGCCGCACCCATTTTTTGCCGCCCAGGCGCTGCAAAAAATAACGCACAGCCAGCGTGCCCATGCTGTAAGCCACGATATCAATTTTGTGGCTGTTGGCCGTGGCCGCCAGGTCTTCGGCCGCCGTTTTAACCTGTTCAGCCATGACCTCAAAACCGATCGAAGCATCGGGCGGTAAAATATCCATGCCGAAAACAAATGGCAGCCCTTTTTTGATTAAAAAATGGCGCAGCCGTTTTAGGCGTTGCTGATTGTCGTCTATGCCGTGAACAAGTAAAACGGGGTGTTGTTTCATATTTCCCTTTGATTTATTTTATCATGGAGAAAAGCCCGCCCCTCTCGCAGGCTGAGCCCGTCGAAGCCTGACCCACCCCATCCCCGCCCACCCGCCGGCTGAGCCCGTCGAAGCCGGGGTCTGCGGAAGGCGGAGCCAGACCGCCCGGTTATTAAAACCCTTTCTAAAAGACCCGCCACGAAATTCCACCCCGGAGGCGAATCAGATCGGACATGCCACATTGAGAGCTCCGGAAAGACTGCCTTCGACAGGCTCAGGCAGCGGCTGTCGCCGGCTGAGCCCGTCGAAGCCGGAGCCTGCCGAAGCCGGGATCTGAATTACCTCCGATTCTTCGATTGCGGTATAATTTTGCCTATGCCCACCGAGTCCACTCCCGTCGTTAAACCCCAAATTTTCCACCTGGATAAATGGATGGATCGGGCAGCCCTGCTGGTGGTGCTGATATTTCTGGTGAGCGGCATCTTAACCCTGCCGCGATACGGTTTAACCTGGGATGAAGGCCTGGGCAACGTTTTTTTCGGTGAACGGTATTATTTTTACCTGACCACGTTTCAGGAAAAATACCTGGATGTGCGTACCAACCTGGCGGCCACGCGCGACCTGCCACTGGATCTGTTTCTTTCCCCCTACCGCGAACATCCTTATGTTTATCCCCCGCTGGCCGACACCGTTTCGGCGGCCAGTATGCACCTGCTGTCTTATAACCTGAAATGGATGGACCCGGTGGATGCCTTCCACCTGCCCAAAGTGTTATTAAGCACCCTTTTTTTGTGGGTACTATATCGTTTTTTTGCGCGCCGCGCCGGGCGGCCGGCGGCTTTGTTGGGACTGCTCTTTTTAAGTCTTTCGCCGCGATTTTGGGGCGAAATGCATTTTAACCCCAAGGATATTCCCGAAACCGTCTTTTTTGGCCTGACCGTGATGGCTTA
>JAJTBH010000261.1 GCA_021287005.1 Anaerolineae bacterium | reverse complement strand
TATCTACATTTTTATAAATTGGACGGGCATTATATTGACCGGCAAACATCCAACTCATAAATAATTTTGATGTGGAATAGCCCGTCTTTAAAGTGACATGACCATATGAAATTCCCTTGGGTAATTCTTGAGTATGATCATTTTCGCCGCCCTGAGAAAACGGTTCAACTTCTCTGGAAACGGAAATATCCGATAAACCCTGAAATAAACCCACGACTTTTTCATCAATCATGGCAATGCATAGATATCCGGGAAAAGGAATATCTTCCGATGGGAGCGGCGGCGGAAATTTATCGATTTTCCGCTGAACAATCATTTTGGAAAATTTTCCGGCTATAAAAGGATCTTCAGTCGGATCCTGTTTGGTAGTTGTGGTTAAAAGAATACCCATTTTTACCTTCCTACTTATCTTCTTCCCGTACGTTCATTTTCGAGAAGGGCATCTTCGCGTAACTTTTTATAAATCAGTTCGGCCAATTCTTGCAGGTTTTCATCCTGAGAATTGTCTTCCGAAGTTTCTGTTTCTGCTCCACTTTGCGGCAGAGCCATATCAAGAAGATTCTTTGCCACTGATTATGCTCCTCGATTTAACTTTTTATTTATCTCTGCCACTTCTTTTACCCATCTCCTGCGAAAACGATGGTCAAAATCCAGAATGGTTTCCGGAGACCAATGCAAATAATAGGCGATGTAGGCTACCTCCTGGTATAACTGATCCAGAGGGTAACCTATCATTCCCCCCCCATTGTAGAGAGGTCCACCTCAAACCTCTTTTCGCAGTGAGGGCAGGTAAATTCACGGCGAGTTTTACCAGTTTCATTGATGGTGCGGTAAAACTCCTGTAAATAAGTCAGGTCTCCCGCAAAAAGATTTTCAATCACATTGGTGTTGACTGAATGTAATGTGCCAAGGCTGGTTACCACACGCGCCAGTAAGACGATGATTAAATAAGCTTCATTGCTTTGCACACGCATATCATTCAAAATCGTAATTTCATCCATGGCTGTTGCCAGGCGCATGGTTCCCTTTTTATGTAAGTTGCCTTCCTTGTCCACATAACCCAGAGGCAATTCAAATTCAAATTCGGTTTGCAGGCTCATAATCACCTTTTTTCGTTTTATGCAAAAACCAGTTCAATAAAATCTGGTTGTAAAGTAATTTCAAAATCCGTATAATAATCGGCTTTAAAAGCGTTGAAAGAAAAGCCGCTAATTTTTACCGGCATGGCATTAATCAAATGCCACAAGGCCTGGGGTTTACCTTCGCCATTGATCATTACCACCGAAAAATTACTGCGAGTTTTCATGTTTAAATTCGACATTTTTGAAAACATCTCATGCATTTCTTTGGCACCGTTATCAAAAGCGCGTAATAATGTTACCGGTGTATATTTTGTAATTCCCGGCATATATTTCACCATGGCATTACCATTATCGGAAACCACATTATAGGCAATTGAAGAAATCGTCATCTCCCCGCCCGTCAAGGTATCAAAGTTAATTGATGTACGGCCTTTGGGAAGAAAAGGGGTTTTTATCAGAAAATCGTACAAGGCATAATATGCCTTTGATGATTTTTCTATCGATTTATCAGCCATAGTTTCTTACTCCTTTTCCACTCCCACCGTAAAAATACGGTGGGAGTGGAATAATTGAGCGAATCAATTAACTAACGCGCTCAACGCCTTCATGAACGATAGTGACATCTTCAATCATGTAGTTGGTCGAACCGGAGTCCATTTCAGGACCAACAACTTTGCTCGGCCAGGCGTTTACAAAGTTCCAGCGCGCGATTTCAGTGTTATCCTGAGCATAGGCAATGATGGAGCAGTTGGTGCGGGCGTCGGCAATTTTTCCTTCGACCACCATCTGGCGCCATTTCCAAATATCCATGGCGCTGGTAACACCGCGTTTTAATGTGACGGGCGTCCAGGTTAAACGACCGGGAATCTGTTGAACAATTGTTTCACCGGTATCGGGAGAAACAACTTTTTGTTGGATAACTTCAGTTTCCGAACCGATACCACCCACCTGGGTAAAATATCCGCTTAATTTGCCTTCAAGTTCCAATCCAAACTTAAACGCAACAATAGGATCTTCGCGATCAGCCATTTTTAAACCTCCTTATTTTTATAAATTTATGACTTATTCCGAACCCGGACCAGCCCACTGGCTGATGCGGAAGATGACAAATTCGGCCGGTTTCACCGGAGCCATACCAATCTCAATAATCAGGCGGCCAAGGTCGCGTGATTCGGGCGGATTTAATTCATCATCACATTTAACATAAAATGCCTCGGAGGGTGATGAACCAAACAGAGCGCCGTCTCTCCAGACCATACGCAGGAATGCGGAAATATCGCGGCTGACGCGAGCCCAAAGTTTGCGGTTGTTGGGTTCAAACACCACCCATTGGGTACCGTTTTCAATGGATTTTTCCACATAATTAAACAAACGACGGACGTTGATGTAACGCCAGGCCGGATCACTCGACAGGGTGCGAGCGCCCCAAACACGAATGCCACGGCCGGGGAAGGCGCGAATGCAGTTCACGCCGACCGGGTTGAGGGTATCCTGTTCGCCTTTGGTTGTCTGATATGCCAGGCCAACCGCGCCCAGAACGACTTCATTGGCAGGGGCTTTATGAACGCCGCGGGTATTATCATTGCGCGCCCAAACGCCGGCCATAAAACCGGAAGGCGGAACGTTAACAATCGTATCTGTCGCGGGGTCCATTACTTTAACCCACGGATAATACATGGCGGCATAACTGGAATCAAAACCGGTGGTTACCATTCGCCATTTTTTAACTTCCTGCGGATTCATATCAGGCGGGCAGTCAAGAATAGCAACACGATCGCCCAGGCGCTGGCAATGGGCAATCATCATACCCTGAACGGCTTTCACCATATCCAGGTTCAGTTTTTCACCGGGCATGGTGGTCATCAAATCGGGCACCGACACCATGGTGATATCATCAATCACTTCCAAACCTTCCACACCGGTACGGTCAGAAACATCACCCCGGAATTCGTTGGCCTGAGGAGCCTCCAACAATTTTTTGTCGATAATCAGGGTTTGTTCCTGTTCGCGCGGCATGGCTTTGGCCAGTTCACTCTGTTCGAGCACGAACATTTCAATGAATTTGGGGAAGCGGTTATTTTTGTAGGCAACATCCAGTTTGGCTTTGCCATCCACAACCGTCTTTTGAACCTTCACATCTGTAACGGTTTCAAGAGGTTTCCAGCCACCACTGACGGCTTCTTTTTCCACATACACGGTAAAGGAATAGGCGCCATCGCCTTCGGGTGCATCCGGAGTCGATACTTCTTCTTCACCTTCTTTGGCTGCTTTCTTGTTGGCGGGAGCAGGAGCCGGCAAAGCAACTTCGCCTACGCGCACACGCATCTTCATGCCTTCAATGCCGGCCTGTCGGGCACGCACGGTTAATGCCGGTTTGCCCTGGCCATTCATTAATACGGCTTCAGCTTTCGGGAAAGTGCGGATGCTGACCACGTAACACCGTGTTCCGCCGTTCATGAAATATCCATAAACCGAGTTCGGTAATTGAATGCCCGGCACAAATCCACCAAAACGTTCAACATACTGCGTCCAGTTGGTTACCAGTTGAGGTTTGTTCAACAGGTTTTCTACAACCAACTCATTATCTATTTCTCTGACGATTTCTGCCTTCTCGGTAAAACCGACAAATGCAGCCATGGCTGTCCCAACACCTTCAATCGGTTTTGGGCCCCGGTCAACCTCTTCAACATACACACCGGGCGATAAATACTCTGGCATGATAACCTCCTCTTGATTTGAATAAATAGTTTTGATCGTTAATACAATACCTTACACACCATATTTTCCTGTCTGGGACCTCACTACTCCTTTCAGTGCACATGAGATGCTTGGTTTGCAAAACATTCATACCAGGATTTCATAATCCGGTCCCGGCACGTGAATTTTTTGCCTTTTGAGAACTTTTTTGTTATAGAGAACGTCCAGATGGTATTCTCCTTCTAACACTTTGTCGACCACAAATTGACCTGCTTCATTTATTTCAACCGGCTGATTTTTTTCGGTAAGAATGATCGTCAGGGATGAGGGGTCATATTTTTCACTCTTTACCTTGCCGCCAATTGACCAGTAAGTATGCGATTCAGGTTTCGTAATCATCGCCTTTGAGAATTCCAATTTATCTTCACCGCTCGATTGAACAAAACGCGTCTGGCGTGTTTTAACAGGCGGGAAGAGTGCCGGGCTGTACGGATCCATCGATACGGTGACGGTTAAAATAATGCCCGGACGCATTTCATTATCCAGCACACCCCAAATTTCCGAAAATTTATCAATCGGGCCCGCCTCCGGGGGAAAAGTCGCTACTTCGAGGGGAATCGAAGACGGCTGGTCTTGAAGTCTCTCAGGCAACAGGTCGGCGGGAATAAATGGGTTTCGCAATAAACCCATCAAGGCCGTCGAGAGTAACAAATGTTCATCTTCTGCTTCTTTTACCCAGGCTGTCATGATATAACGTAAGTCCATGCGGGTTGGGTTGCGGCGAACTTCCACAATGCCGTCATCCCGCGTCGTTTTGCTATATTGTTCGGCGCCTCGCAAACGTAAATTCTCACGGATATCAAATAGAAACAGGTTAATGGTCGGTTTGCTAAGACGTGAAGACCATTCCCGTTTGGGCTGATCGAAGGCAATATCCACTTCATTACCTTTGATATCAATTTCGCGGATGAGCATTTTTCTTAAAACATCATCGACATCAGCAATCACGAGGTTACCTCTCTTTATCAGGCGGATTTGCCACCCTTTTTGAGTTCTTCAATTTGTTTCTTTAAGCTCATATTTTCCTGGAAGAGGTGCGCCACCATCCCCATGACATCACCGCCTCCACCACCGCCGCCATTCCCAACAGGGCCCGAGGGGCTTCCACCTTCAGACTTACCGGGGGCTGCATCTTTCCCGCCGCCTGATCCGCCGCCCCCCATACCCAGGATCTGTTTGGTGTCAGACACTTTCGCAGATGCCTGACCACCCAGAAAACCAAGTAAACCATTCTTAATTCCGGGTAATGCGGTATCTTTCAAAAAGCCGCCAACGGTATTTTTAAAGAAATCTTTAACCTTGGATTTTTTGGTTGGGTTCGATTTATCCAGCGCTTCCAGTTTTTCCTGGGCATCTTTGTCACCCGATTTTGCTTTTTCCTGTAACGCTTCACGGCGTTTACCAATGGCATCACCGGCGTAATTAAACTTGCCGGTGCGAGTGTGATATTTGCGCAGTTCGGCTTCTGCTTTTTGAACATCTTCATGTTTTGAATCAGGATTTTCAATGATGTTTAATAACTCCTGGCGATGCTCCGCATTTTTATCGGGCGGTGCCTGTTCTGGAGCCTGATCCTTGGGTTTGTTAGTGTCGGTTTTTTCCTTTTTTAAATCTTTTATCGCATCTTCATCGCCAATCGCCGCACGTTTTTTCAAACCCTTAATTTTTGATTTGTATTGATTCTTTTCAATCTTTGCCTGGAGTTTATCGAAACCCGCCCGTTCTTTTAAAGCGATGCTGGCGGGGTTTTTCTTTAAAAATCCCGATTTATGATAGCTTCTCAACTGAGATTCGGCATCTTTATAATCATCGGTATCTTTTTCGCCGAACCTTAAAACATTCATCAGT
>JAJTBH010000260.1 GCA_021287005.1 Anaerolineae bacterium | reverse complement strand
CCTTAGGATTGCTACCGTCAGTATCCAGAATAACGGCCGCATTGTCATCAAAACGGATGGTTGAACCATCCTCGCGACGCCATTCTTTGCTGCAACGTACGATAACAGCCTTGACAATATCACTCTTTTTCACTGAGCCTTGAGGGGCAGCCGACTTCACAGTGGCCACAACCACATCGCCTACGGCACCATATCGGCGGGTTGACCCGTGCATAATATGGATAACGAGCAGCTCGCGCGCGCCGGTGTTATCTGCTACATTAAGTCTACTTTCCTGTTGGATCATAGCCTATACTCCTTCGACAATCTCAATAGACTGTCCGCCGCGCTTTAAGATCTCTTCAACCGCCCAGCGTTTTTCACGAGATAAGGGGCGGGTTTCCACCACTCTTACTTCGTCACCAATCTGGCATTCCAGGTCATCTTGAGCTTTAACACGCATGCTGGTATGAACCACTTTGCCATAGAGAGGATGCCGGTAGGTCCTTTTGACCTCAACGACGACCGTCTTCATCATTTTGTTACTTTTTACGATACCTGTCAAACGACGACGTTCGTTCATCTCTCACCTTTCCTATTTTGCTACCGGCCCGCGCTCGCTCAAAATGGTTTCGAACCGGGCAATTTCACGACGAGCAGTCTTCAGGCGGCTGGTATCGGTCAATTGTCCTGTTACAACCTGGAAACGCAGGTTCATCAGTTCGTGGCGAGCATCCGCCAGTTTAGTCTTAATTTCTTCAGTCGATAATAATCGAATTTCTGCCGGTTTCATTGTTGTTCTCCTGTAATTTCATGGCGAGATATCACCTTGGTCTTGATTGAGAACTTAAATGAAGCCTGCCGAAGAGCTTCAAGAGCCTGTTGAGCGGGTAAACCACCCACTTCAAACATGACACGGCCGGGCTTTACGACGGCCACCCAGTATTCCACATTACCTTTACCCTTACCCATACGAGTTTCGGGGGGTTTCTGGGTGTAAGGATGATCCGGGAAAATCCGAATCCATACCTTGCCACGGCGTTTCATTTCGCGCACAATCACACGGCGAGCAGCTTCGATCTGGCGGGCAGAAACCCAACCGGGTTCCACGGCCTGCAAACCAAATTCGCCGAAGTCGATTTCCGCGCCTCGCAGAGCTTTACCTCGCATATTTCCGCGCTGCTGCTTGCGGTATTTAACACGCTTGGGCATCAACATAGTTGCTAACCTCTTTCTTCATCAGTCAGGAATATTCCCGACGCGTTTATTCACTCACATACACGCCTTCAGTGGATTCGGCTTTCTCTTCCACTTCGGGCAGTACTGTACCACGGTAAACCCAAACCTTAATACCGATGATTCCGTATTGGGTTGAGGCGGTCGTGCGAGAAAAATCGACATCAGCGCGCAGAGTTTGCAGAGGAACCTGTCCTTCGCGCAGCCATACGGTACGAGCCATTTCGGCACCAGCCAGACGTCCGGCTACTTCAATCTTCACGCCCAGTGCGCCCTGGCGAATGGCCTGTTGAATGGCACGTTTCATGGCGCGGCGATAGCTGACGCGGCGTTCGATCTGACCGGCAATATTGCGGGCCACCAGATAAGCATCAACATCTGGCGATTTGATCTCTTTGATTTCCAGGTCAATTTTCTTGCCCGTTAATACTTCGAGATCCTGGCGAATTTTCTTGACACTTTCGCCTTTGCGGCCGATTAAAATACCGGGTTTGGCAGTGTGAATAACGACTTTCACCTTACCAGGAAAACGTTCCACTTCCACCAGAGACACACCGGCTTTATCGGTTTCGGCGTGAATCATTTTGCGGATGGTTAAATCCTGGCTTAATTGAACTTTATAATCTTCACCTTCGGCGTACCAACGCCCTTCCCAGGGCTTGTTAATAGCGAGACGAAAACCTATCGGATGTACTTTGCGACCCATAATTTCTCCTACTCCCGTTCTCTCAGCACGATAGTGATATGCGAAGAACGCTTCAGAAGCGGCTTGAAACGACCACGAGCACCAAAACGGCGCCATTTACGTGTCGGAGCTTCATCGGCCATAATGCTATATACATACAGATCATCACGGTTTAAGCCGAAATTCTCTTCTGCATTGGCAACAGCCGATGCCAACAATTTATGAACATGGCGAGCGCCAATTTTGGGCATAAATTTGAGCGTATTCAAAGCATCCACAGCAGGTTTTCCGCGAACGGTATCAACTACCAGACGTACCTTCTGGGCAGAAACGCCACAATTTTCCAAATATGCTCTTACATCAGTAGCCATGGTTTATTTCCCTTTCGCTGCGGGTCCGGTGGACTTTTCAGCCGCCATATGACCGCGGAAATGACGCGTGGGGGCGAATTCACCCAGGCGATGACCAACCATGTTTTCGGTTACATAAATCGGCACATGGCGCTTGCCGTCATGAACGGCAATGGTGTGCCCGACCATCTGAGGGAAGATGGTGCTGGCGCGGCTCCAGGTGCGAACAACTTTTTTGTCACCACGTTGATTCATGGTTTCAATTCTACTTAACAGTTTGGGGTCTACAAATGGACCCTTTTTCAGAGATCGTGACATATTTCTCGTCCTTCTATCTCTAGCTTATCGATTAGCGCCCACCGTTTTTATCACGGCGGCGAACAATGAACTTATCAGTCACTTTATTGCGGCGGGTTTTATAACCACGCGTGGGTTTACCCCACGGAGATTTAGGCCCGGGCATACCGGCAGGTTGGCGTCCTTCACCACCACCGTGCGGATGGTCGCGCGGAGACATCGCGGTACCACGAACAGTGGGGCGTACGCCCAGATGGCGTTTGCGACCGGCTTTACCGAGTTTGATGTTGCTGTGATCCAGGTTACCTACCTGGCCAACGGTGGCGTAGCAGGTCTGGCGGATCAGGCGAACTTCACCGGAGGGCATACGAATCTGTGCAAAATCGCCTTCTTTTGCCAGCAACTGGGCAGCGGTACCGGCGGATCTCACCAGTTGACCGCCGCGGCCTTCGTTGATTTCAATATTGTGGATCATCGTACCCACGGGAATACTTGAAATCGGCAGGCAGTTGCCGGGGCGAATTTCGGCATTGGCGCCGGACATGATCGTATCACCAACTTTTAATCCTTGCGGGGCTAAAATATAACGTTTTTCACCATCCACAAAGAACAGCAGGGCCAGGCGGGCCGTGCGGTTGGGATCGTATTCGATCGCAGAAACGGTCGCGGGAATATCACGTTTGTTGCGTTTGAAGTCAACAAGGCGGATAAAGCGTTTGTTGCCGCCGCCCTGATGGCGAACGGTCACGCGACCTTCGTTGTTACGACCGGCATGGCGTTTCTGAATGACGATCAGTGAACGTTCCGGTTTGTCTTTGGTAATTTCTTCAAAGCTGTAACCGGTTTTGTTACGCTGGCCGGGGGTAATGGGTTTATATACTTTTACAGCCATTATTCCACCCCCTCAAAGAACGGGATACGGTCGTTTGCTGAAATGGTTACAATTGCCTTTTTGAAACCAGGGTTGCGCACGGCCATCTGGCGACTGCGAGCCTGGCGTTTTCGCTTGGCAGGAACTTTCATGATATTCACCTGTAGGACCTCAACATTAAATAACTTCTCTACAGCATCTTTCACCTGGGTCCGGGTGGCAGTACCAGTCACTTCAAAAACATACTGGTGCAGGCGATTCATCTGATAGTTCGACTTTTCAGTCACCAATGGTCGGCGGAGAACGTCGTAAATTGTGCTCATATCTTCCTCCTACCTAACCCAGAGTTGCGGTAATGACATCCAACGCTGCCACAGGCAGGATCACTTTCTTGAAGGAAAGCAGATCGCGGATGTTAAGATAACTGGCTAACATTACTTTTGCATCAGGAATGTTATTGGTTGAGCGAATAACACCTTCGTATGCACTCTTTTCGGGGATCAAAACCAGGGCGCTGGCATTACCCACCAGGCTGTTTAAGGCTTTGGCCATTAAACGAGTCTTGGGTTCGCTCAGAGATAATTCATCTACCAAAATCAAGGCAGACTCCTGGGCTTTCACCGTCAGAGCTGAACGTAAAGCAGCCCGGCGCATCTTTACAGGCATCGCCAATCGATAGGAATGCGGATGGGGCGTATGAATACGGCCACCGCCTTTCCAATGGGCGGAACGAATGGAACCCTGGCGCGCGCGCCCGGTGCCCTTCTGTTTCCAGGGCTTGCGTCCACCGCCAGCCACTTCACCGCGCACTTTGGTATCATGTGTACCAAGGCGGGCATTGGCCATCTGGCGAACATATGCCTGATGCATCAAATCCAAATAAACTGGGGCTTCAAAGACCTCGGCGGGTAATTCCACCGATTTGACTTTTTTACCCTCCATGTTGAAAACATCTACTAACATAGTCGTTATGCTCCCTTTAAAATCAGGTCAGCGCCAAGAGGCTACTGTTTCCGTCCCTCTTTGATCAATACCAGGCCGCCACGCGGACCAGGAACGGCGCCACGCACACCCAGCAAGTTGCGTTCAACATCCACAATAGCGATTTTGAGATTCTGGGAGGTTACCTGGTCATCGCCCATATGACCCGGCCCACGCGAACCTTTATATACACGACCCGGAGTAGTACCCGAGCCACGAGAGCCCGGTGCACGCTCACGATCTGATTGACCATGTGTTTTGGGACCGCCCCTGAAGTGATAGCGCTTGACACCACCTTGAAAACCACGACCCTTGCTGGTGCCGATGACGTCCACTTTGTCGCCTACGCCGAATACGTCTGCTTTGACCACATCACCTGCTTTTAATTCAACGGTCTTGGCACGAAATTCGCGTAAAAAGCGCATGGGGGGCAAATTGTTCTTCTTTAAGTGACCTAGTTCACCGCCGGTCAGGCGTTTCGGCTTGATTTCTTCGAAACCGAGTTGAACTGCCGAATAACCTTCGTTTTCGGTGGTTCTAACTTGGGTAACGAAACATGGCCCAGCTTCAATGAGAGTAACGGGAATAGCAGCGCCGTTTTCATCGAAAATCTGGGTCATGCCGATTTTCTTACCAATTAGCCCTTTAAACATATCGATTGTTCTCCTTTTATAAGATTAGACAAGACTGTCAGCCTGGGCACGGCTGCATCATCTTCGGGCGCAACGCAGTCAGCTGTTTTGCTGCGACTTTCCGTATTTTGGGCTTAGCGCCTACAAAACGGCTCTTACGTTGCCTGAAAAAGTCTGGTTTTAAACCAAACCTTAGCATTCTACCATAAAACTTCTATAACATCAAGCGCCTGAGTCTATTTTCTTTTCAACAGACTCAGGCACTCGCTTTACCACTTATTTAGATCTTGATTTCGATATCGACGCCAGCGGGCAGATTCAAGCGCATCAACATGTCAATGGTCTTTGAATCGGGATCCAAAACGTCAATCAAACGATTGTGGGTACGAATTTCAAAGTGTTCGTGTGAATCCTTGTCAATGAAGGTGGAACGACGCACAGTGAATTTTTCGATTTTGGTGGGCAGTGGAACAGGCCCGACGACATGAGCACCGCTGCGTTCTGCGGTCTCGACAATCCGTTTTGCGGATTGATCTAAAACACGATGGTCAAATGCCTTTAAGCGAATTCGAATACGTTGTTTAGCCATGTTTATCTACCTAATCAAGAATCTTGGTAATAACACCAGCGCCCACGGTCAGACCACCTTCGCGAATGG
>JAJTBH010000259.1 GCA_021287005.1 Anaerolineae bacterium | reverse complement strand
AACCATTGCTCATATTGGTCGCATTACGGACCAGCTTCAGAAAGAAGTGATGAGCATTCGTATGCTGCCGGTCGCGAATGTGTTTCACAAATTCCCGCGTATGGTAAGAGACCTGGCCAATAAGTTTAATAAAAAAATTGACCTGGCAATTGAAGGTGAAGATACGGAACTGGATCGTTCAGTGATTGAAGAAATCACGGATCCATTAATTCATTTGATTCGAAATTCGTTGGATCACGGTATTGAAGATCCGGCAATCCGCCGTCAAAATGGCAAAGATGAAACCGGCCACATTTTACTGGCCGCTCGCCATGAACAGGGCCGAATTGTCTTGACCGTTGAAGATGACGGCTCGGGAATCAACGTTGATAAGGTTAAAGCGTCTGCCGTGCAAAAGGGTATTATTAGCGAAGCTGATGCCGCCGCCATGAGCCAGGATGAGGGTATTAACCTGATTTTTGCCTCAGGGCTTTCCACCGCCAGGTCAGTCAGTGACATTTCTGGCCGCGGCGTTGGTCTGGATATTGTTCGCAATAATATTCAACGCTTGAATGGATCGATAACAATTGAAACGTGGCCTGGCAAAGGCACACGTTTCCAAATTACATTACCATTAACACTGGCAATTGTACCAACCTTGTTGGTAAAGGTTGGCCCATGTATATTTGCCATTCCGCTTGTAACAGTTCTTGAGACATTACGGGTTAAAGATCAGGACATCAAAACCGTTAATGGATACCCGGTCATCGTTCTGCGCGATCGGGTGTTGCCGCTCATGAATCTGGCTGATATATTCAGAATCCCGTCTACCGGTCAGGGTACTTATCACCATATTGTGGTGGTTGGTACCGGAAAATTGCAGATGGGTCTTATCGTCGATACCTTATTGGGCCAGGAAGAAGTTGTGGTTAAATCGTTAGGACCATTAGTTGGTGAAATTAATGGAATAGCCAGTGCCGCAATTCTTGGGGATGGTCAAATTATTTTGATTTTGGACATTCAAGGCCTTTCCCGGCATACCGGTGGTGGATTTCACGATAAAAAAGGATAATCAGTAACAGGACCTGGAAAAAGGCAAATAAAAATGACCGATAATCTTGAGCCCAAAGACTTAAATATTCGAAATTTACAAGAAATCATCGCGCATGGTTTTAGGAATGCCGCCAAAGGTTTTTCTGGTATGATTGGCGAGGTCATGCAGGTTATTGACCCGACCGTACGAGCAATATCCATGAAAGATATCCCCATGTTTTTGGGAAGTCCAGAAAACGATGCGGTAGGTATTTATTTACGGGTTGAAGGCGAAGTCAGCGGACAGATCATGTTAATCTTGCCTTACGATAAAGCAATGGAAATAGTCGATCTGCTTTTCGAACAACCTTTTGGAACGACGAAGCAACTTGGAAAAATGGAACGATCCGCCCTTGCCGAAGTGGGGAATATGACCGGAACATTTTTCTTAAATGCGGTTGCTGAAATGACAGGGTATTCGGCGCGGCCTACGCCACCAGCCGTAATGGTGGATATGGTGGGCGCTATACTGGATGTTATCATTGCAACAATGGGTCAGGTTGACCAGAGCGTTTTTAATGAAAAGGTGTTGATGTTCCAAAGCAATTTTTCAATTGGAGAACGACAAACTAAAGCGAATTTCTGGATCATTCCGGATCCGGATACATTGGAAAAATTATCTCGTTCAGGCAAGTAACGAACATGGCGAATTCGATAGCTATTGGACTGGCAGAACTAAAAATAAGCCGAAATCCAGATGATGTGCTGGTTGCATTTGGTCTGGGTTCCTGCCTTGGAATTGGCATGTACGACCCTCTGCTCCATCTGGGTGGTATGCTTCATGCGGTCTTGCCTTTAAATAACGATAGCAAAGCGGAACATTCAAAATATGTCGATAGTGGTATTCTTATGCTGTTGGATATGATGATTCAGGCCGGGGCACAGAAACAACGTTTGATCACCAAAGTCGCCGGCGGCGCAAATATGTTAAATGTCAGCAGCCTTTCAAGCACTTTCGATATTGGAAATCGTAATATTGACGCCGCTAAAGTTACATTTGATAAATTAGGAATAAGACCTAAAAGTGAAGAAGTAGGAGGAAAGATCGGGAGAACAGTGCGCTTATATATCGCAGACGGCCGTTATACGATTCGTATGATGGGTGAGCAGGAAAGAGAGATATAATAAAAACACCGGTTATTATGATGATTTTATCATGGAGGATTTTTAAAGATGTCCAGAATTTTGATAGTTGATGATGCTGAATTTTTAAGAATGCGAATTTCAAAAATGTTGATCGCCGAAGGATACGAAGTAATTGAGGCGGAAAATGGCGCTCTGGCGGTCGAAAAATATAAGGCTGAAAAACCGGATGCAGTGTTGATGGATATCACCATGCCTGAAATGGATGGTTTGACGGCATTAAAAGAGATCAAATCATTTGACGCAAAAGCAAAAGTCGTCATGTTAACAGCTCTCGGACAGGAATCGGTCGTGTTGGAAGCAATTAAGTCGGGCGCGCGCGATTTTGTGGTTAAACCCTTCGAGCGTGAACGTGTTTTAAATGCCATTACCAAACTGCTTGCCTGAAAATGAGCAATTTGCCTTCTGATTCCTCTGTAGTACGTGTGCTGGTGGTGGATGATTCTGCCTTCATGCGTTTCACGATTTCCAAGCACCTTAATGAGACGCCTGGAATTTCGGTGATTGGCGCGGCACGCGATGGCCGTGAGGCACTTGAGCTGATCCCCAAGTTGAACCCGGATGTAATTACATTGGATGTTGAAATGCCACGCCTGGACGGGCTTTCGACATTACGTGAAATTATGACCAGTTTTCCTCGACCGGTGGTGATGCTCAGCAGTTTGACATCCGAAGGCACAGTAGAAACGGTTCAGGCATTAACGCTTGGGGCAGTTGATTTTGTTGCCAAACCCGAATTTAAAGCCAATATTAACTCTGTTTTGCAGGAAGTCTCTGAAAAGGTTTTAAAAGCTTCCAAAGCTAGAGTATGGTCCATTAAACGGCAGGTGTCAACCGGGACGACGGCAAGCCTTAAGCAACCGATAGTCGAAAACAAACAAAAACCGCGACCCTTATCCCGCCAGGAAAAAGTCGTTGTGATTGGTTCATCGACCGGCGGTCCGCGTGCTTTGAATGCCGTAATTCCCAGCCTGCCCGAGAAATTACCTGCGGCAGTGGTCGTTATTCAACATATGCCGGCAGGTTTTACACGTTCACTGGCCGAGCGCCTGGATGCAGCTTCACGTTTAAAGGTTAAAGAAGCTGAGCCCGGCGACACGCTGGAGGTCGGAAAGGTATTAATGGCCCCCGGTGGTTTTCATATGGTTTTTGACAACCAGGGCTTTGTGACCTTAAATCAGAATCCCCCGGTGCATGGTGTCAGACCGGCTGTAGATGTAACTTTAATTTCCCTGGCTCAATTATATGGCAACCGCATCGTCAGTGTGATTTTGACGGGCATGGGAAATGACGGTACCAACGGCGCCGGTTTGGTGCATGGCTCGGGCGGGTGGGTGATTGCCGAAGCCGAGGAATCATGTGTTGTCTGGGGCATGCCGCGCAGCGTTACCGAAGCGGGCTTTACCAACCAGGTGGTTCCGCTGACTGAGGTGGCTCAATCCATTGTAAAGGCTGTGGAAAGTTAAGTATATGAATCAGGAAGAGTACGATACTATTAAATCCAGCGTGTTAAAAATTCTGGGAATCAATCTTGATCCATATAAAGATGAACAGATGAAACGCCGTCTTGATTCTTGGCTTTCACGATCAGGGGCGCCTTCCTGGTCTGTTTATTTGCAGCGTGTAAAAAATGAAGAACCTGAAAGAAAAAAATTCAGAGATTATCTAACCATCAATGTGACCGAGTTTTTCAGGGATGGAGAGCGGTGGAATTATTTACGGCAGAATATCATGCCCGATTTAATAAAAGTTCCCGGTAAACTGGATGCAAGCCTGCGTATTTGGAGCGCCGGTTGTTCCATTGGCGCAGAGCCTTTTTCCCTGGCGATTATGATGGATGAATTAACCCCCGGAAAAAAACATTATATTTCGGGTACAGACCTTGATCAAGGCGCATTAAGCAAAGCCAGAGCCGGTGGTCCCTTTACTGCGGACGAAGTTCGGAATATTTCGCCTGTTCAGAAAAGCACTTATTTTAAAACAGGCGGTCCTCCATTCTTTGTAAACAGCCAGTTGATTTCAAAAATTACATTTGCTGAATTAAATTTAATTCAGAATGATTTTGAAAAGAATTTTGACCTAATTGTTTGCCGGAATGTCGTTATTTATTTTACAACTGAAACAAAAACACTTCTGTATCAGAAATTCCGCGACGCATTAAGACCGGGCGGCGTGTTATTTGTCGGTGGGACAGAAATAATTCCCAGACCGCAAGATTTTGGGTTAAAAAGTACGGGATTTTCATTTTATGTTCGAACGTAATTGTAGTAATCGGGCTTAAAAGTAGACGCAGCGGAGGAGTTTGAAATTATATGGCGAATGTTAAATTTATGAATCCTTTTGTAGAGGCGGCGTCTGAGGTATTAAAAGCAGAGGTTGGATCTGAAGTTCGTCGGGGTACACTTAGTTTACAAAAATCCGCAATGACGACCGACGACATCACAGTTCTAATCAGCCTGGTCGGCCAAGTTCAGGGTGTGGTTTTATATGGTATGTCTATTGAAACCGGTCTTGCCCTGGTCTCGCGAATCACCGAACAGGAATTCTCTGAATTTGACAACCTCGCGCAAAGTGGCGTTGCCGAACTGGGTAATGTAATTACAGGTCGCGCAACCATTAAACTGTCTGAATCGGGATATTCTTCCAATATATCCCCGCCGACTCTGGTACAGGGCAGCGGTATGCAAATATCGACTCTTGATTTCTCCCGCATAATGGTCCCCTTGATTACCGATTACGGGGAAATTATGGTTCATCTGGCGTTGCGTGAAACTCCCCCCGGCGTGATCGGCGATCGCAACTTTGTTCCTATTTCGATATAAGGAAATTATTGGTCAACCACGGGTCGACTTTCCTGTTTATAGCTAGGTTTGAAATCAGAAAAGTCACGCAAACTGCCGGATATAGGAGAAAGGATTTTTATGAATGTAAAATATCTCATCCCATTTGTGGATGCGGCCTATGAGGTTCTTAAAGCAGAGGCGCACTACCAGATGAAAAGAGGCCAACTTTCTCTTGAGAAAGGCCCTTATATTACCGATGAGGTTACAGTTCTATTAAGTCTTGTAGGCGATATTACCGGTACCGTTTTTTACAGCATGAATGTGCAAACGGTATTAAATATTATTTCTGTAATTCTGGGTGAAGAACTGGTGGAACTGGACGCCCTGGCTCAAAGTGGTATTGCCGAATTGGGCAATGTCATTACCGGCCGCGCCAGTGTGAAACTTTCTCACACGGGTTTTGAATCGACCATTTCACCCCCGACTTTGATGATTGGCAAGGGTGCCACAATTTCCACCCTCGATTTGCCGCGCCTGGTTGTTCCTCTGGAAGGGGTTGCCGGAAAAATCGTCATTCATCTTGCACTCCAGGAATCACAAACCAAGGGGGCCAACGCAGCATTACTGGCGGTGCCACCCGCGCCATTACAATCGTAAGTTTCTAAAGAGATGGGTTTTCCCATCTCTTTTTTTT
>JAJTBH010000258.1 GCA_021287005.1 Anaerolineae bacterium | reverse complement strand
TTTGGGCAGACCTTCAATGGAAATGGGTTGAGACACGCCGTCTTTGCTGGTTGGACCCGCCGCCTGGTTAATCTGAACATCAATAACCTGCTGCGGGCCACCGCCGCCCTGACCGGCGCCAAATGCTGCCTTAAAACTTTCAGCCATTTGTTTATAACGTTTCACATCTGTTTGTCCCATTGAATACAACACCACAAACAACACAAACAGGAGCGTTAAAAAGTCAGCATAGCTGACCATCCATCGTCCCGATTCACCGCCATGACTGCTCATTTCGCCTCTTTCTTGGGTTTCTCTTCGCCAGGGCGTTTGTTGGGCGACAGGAACACGCTCAACTTTTCACGAATCAAACGCGGATTCTCTCCGGCCTGTAACGAAAGAATACCTTCCAATAACATACGGCGATAAGCAACCTCTTCATGGCTTTTTGTAGCAAGTTTGCTGCCAATCGGCAAAAATACCATGTTTGCGGCAATTAAGCCCCACAAGGTCGCCAGAAAGGCACCTGCAATTGATTTTGCCAGTTTATCCGGATCTGAAAGACTTTTTAACACCGAGATCAGGCCCATAACCGTACCGATGATACCAAAAGTCGGGGAAAAACCACCGGCCGTATTGAAGAAACCATACCCCATCGCATGGCGAGCTTCCATATTATGGATTTCCAGTTCGAGAATGGTGCGGACCTGCACCGGCTCAATACCATCCACCACCAGCATAATCCCTTTACGCAAGAAGGGATCTTCAATCTTTTTGGATTCTTCTTCCAAAGCCAGCAAACCTTCGCGACGAGCTTTATCGGCCATGTTCGCCATCAGTTCGATCACTTCAAGCGGATTTTCCTTTTTGGTAAAGATGACTGCTTTAATATACATGGGAAATTTTAAAGCAATTTCAAGCGGCACCGTCACCATGGTCGCCACGAGAGAACCACCCCAGGTTAATAAAATAGCCTGAGGATGGGCAAAAAGTTCCGCAGGTGAACCACCGTCCATAATAAGGCTGACTACAACAATCACAACGGCGAGCAACAAACCGGCTATGGTCGAAATATCCATCAGGCATCTCCTAATTGCATGGGAAAATCAATGTTATGCACCATTCTCTGGTAGGTAATAATTTTCTCAACCACTTTTTCAGATTTTTCCTTAACCAGAATTTTCTGGTTATTAATTAATGTTATCACGGTATCGGGAGTCGCCTCCACCGTCTGAATAATATCAGCATTCAGATAAAACTGGCTTCCATTAAAATGAGTTAATAAAATCACGATACAACCTGTTCTTTCTCTTATTTTACGCCATTCTCAATTTATCAAACCAGAATTGATACCTGTATAAAAGCCATGTGAAAGCATGGTAAATAGCATCTAAATCTTCAATAAGCCGGCAGGACAACATTAAAAGTTGTGCCCTCTCCGATCTGACTGTCCACCAGGATCAATCCGCCGTGTTGTTTAATCACACGATGGCAGACCGAAAGCCCCAAACCGGTGCCGCGATCACGTTCCTTGGTGGTAAAGAAAGGTTCAAAAATTCGTTTTAACTTTTCCGGGGCAATACCCTGCCCGTTATCAATCACACTGACACACACATCATTGGCTTGCTGGTAACTGATGATTCGAATGGTCTTTTCTTCTTTATCCATGGCATCCATGGCATTCATCACCAGGTTAAGCCAGACACCCTGCACATGATTGGGGCTTGCCCTCAGCAGCGGCAGGTTTTCACCCGGCTCATAAACCAGGTTGATGCCGCGTGTCACCAGTTCGTGCCGCACCATTTCCAACGAACGTTCAATCGTTTCGTTTACATCAGTGGGCACAAATTCAAATTGTTCTTTGCGGGTGAAGTTTAACAGGCCTTTGACTGCATGTAAAGCGCGTGTACCCGCCCGGGAGATTAAATCTACCAATTCACGCCAGTCTTCATTGGGCGGCAGTTCGCGCTCAAGAATCTGGGCATTTGCCAGGATAACCGTCAAAGGATTGTTGATTTCATGTGCAATACCGGCGGCCAGTTCACCCACTGCCGCCATTTTTTCGGATTGGGTTAAAAAGCCTTCCAGCCTGCGTTTGTCGGTGACATCCTTTTCAACCAGGATCACCTGGTTAACTTCATCACTCTCGTCAATAATCGGATACGAGTTAATTTCCCATTCAAGCGGCTCCAGCACGCCTTCCCACTGGCGTTCCATGCGGTTGGTCACTTTTCGCCGGTAAAACGTTTCCGCCACCAGACAACCCAGGCAGGGTTCGCTGCGTCCGAATAAGGCTTCATAACAAATTTTTCCAACCAGTATGGACGGTTCATCTTTGGTTCGTCCGGCGCGCACGCGGTTGACCGCAATCAGGCGGTAAGACCGGTCAATGATATACATGGCTTCCGGCAGGTTATCAAACAAACTGCGCAGTGTATTGCGCGAACGGATCAACTCCCAACGGCTCGCTTCAAGTTGGGCATTTAACACCCGGTATTGTTGAATAGTCTGTAAAGCCACCAGCGAGTTAACCACCGATCGCGCCACGGTGGTTAATAATTGTTGATCATAAAGGCTGAAGGTGCCCGGTCGTTTATTTTGAAAAGCCAGCACACCCACAATATCATCCTCAGTTTGAATCGGCACACATAACAACGAATGGATTTCGACTCCGGGAACGGCATCAATGGCCGGATTAAACCGTTCGTCATTTTGGGGCTCATTACTTAAAATTGATTTGCGTGTCTGAAAACATTCACCGATCAAACCATCTTCCACCCGCACACTCACCTGATAAATCCAATCGGGCGCTTCGGTTAGAGTCTTTTTTACCAGCATCCCCCCGCGGTTTTTATCCAGCATCACCAGTGAAACGGCTTCACAGGTAAAACTCTCGCGCAGGCCCTTCACCAGGTTATACATGGCTTCGTCGAATGAATTACGCGGGTCTAACCCGTAAATAATCATACCCAGTGTATCCAGCAGCTTGCTGATCTCAAACAACATGGCGCCATTGCGCCCCAGACACACCGAATGCGCCAGAGATTCGCTCGCCGGAATTAAAAACTCGCTTTCCATGCGGCTGGGCTCTTCGCCATTTATTAATAAAATACCCTGCTGACCGGTCGCCATGGGCAGCGGGAAAATCACCACCGGGCTGAACGGGCCTGCCGTCACAACCAGCCCGCCGGGTTGAATCCAGGTGCGGCAGAACATGCGCAGCATGGATTCTTTCTTTTTGGCCTGGGTCACCCAATCATCGGGAGCACCTTCAATTATCCAGAAAAGGGGTTCGGCATCGTCAGGGCCTTGAATTAAAATCATACCGCCGCTGCGATGAGTTACTTCCAACACAAAACGCAGCGCCTTGGCCAGGGTGGTTTGTAAATCGGGATAAGCCGACAGCAGTTTATTCAAAACATCCAGGGATGATTTGATATTCTGCTGAGCTTCCGATTCTGATAACACCGGCCTATCTTTCAACTCTGCCATCATACGATGATCCATTACCAATCAAAACGAATCTTTACATAAACTAAAAGCTTTTTAACATTAAATTAATGCAAGATTCACGCCATCGTTCTGTGAACATGTTAATTTATTCGACGATTTATGCCAAGTCCTTTTAAATCGACTTCCCGGATATTCCGGGAAGTCGATGGGGTTGTCAACAGTGAAAAAACACCGGTTTTATTCTATTCGTCTGCCATGATGGTATAACCATATCCGGCCACCGTTTGAATAAACTGCGGCGTCTTGGGGTCCAGTTCAATGCGCTCACGTAAATTTTTAATATGAACTCGCACAAGGTCAGGACTGCCTGCATCCGAAGGATAATCCCAAACTTCATCCAAAAGACGCGAAGGCGAAAAGATTTCACCGGGGTGGCACATCAGGTGATATAACAAATCGAACTGTACCGGCGTCAGACGAATTTTTCCACGATGCGGTGTGGATAATTCATAGGTACGCACGTTTAAAATATAATCACCGATGAGCAGTTGGTTTTTATTAGCGCTTTCCTTTTCAGTCTTTGGCGGTTCAACCTGGGTCGTGCTGGGTTTAATAATCGCATCCAGATTAATTTCCGGCGCAACCGATTGATCTTTAATCACCCTATTGCGTCTTAAAATGGCGCGAATGCGCAGGATCAATTCATCCACATTAAAGGGTTTACATAAATAATCGTCCGCACCGGCCAGAAAACCGGCAATTTTATCTTCATCTTTCGCTTTGGCAGTCAAAAATAGGATGGGAATATTTTGTAAGATGGGATCGGAACGCATTTCGCGGCAAACGGCATATCCATCCATGCCGGGCATGATGATATCCAGAATCACCAGATCGGGCGGTTGTCGGCGTGCTACCTTAAGCCCTTCCACCCCGCTGTTCGCCAGCGAGACGTGAAACTCATGTCCCCGCAGGCTGCGCTCCACCGTTTTTCCGACAATTTCATCATCCTCAATTACCAGCAAATTAACAATATCCATCCTGCCACCTCTTGAAACCGTTTTATAAAACTAAACCAACCGATATGATGCAATATTCATTCCAAATTTATTATGACACAATAAATCGCCTCGTCAATGATTAATCATCGAGCATGAAAAAAATTATTCTCGCAAAAATTAGACGGAAGGCGTTTTCTCGTCGCTGGAAAAATACCCGTGGGCACGCCCAAACAGGGATAAAGGTATAATTAACCAATGGATCAAAATATCACGAGCCAATTTTCTTCGCGTCACATGAGCATTTCTCAGGCAATCGCCGCATATCTGGATGGAATCAAACTTTCACGCAGCGAAAATACTGCCCGTACTTATCATAATGGCATGGCAATTTTTTCAGACGTGCTCAAAGCCGAGGGGGTGGACCCCGATAAAACCGATGTATCCTTAATTAAAGAAGATTGTATGATTTGGCTGGCAATGGCGCTCAAAGAACATGCCCCGACCACAGAACGACTTTATCTGACCGCCGCCACCGGCTTTTTTGAATACCTGTCTGCCGAAGAACTGGCAAAAATTAATCTGCCGCGTATTCGCATGATCATTCGCCAGCGCGCCCGCCGCCCCGGTGTACGTTTGCCGCAGTTTCCCAGAGATTCCATTGAAAAAATTTTGGATTATTGCGCCGGGTTACCGGGCAGACCGGCCGAAGATGAAAATGAACATTTACGCGATTTGCGCGACCGCGCTTTTCTGATTACCCTCGCCGATACCGGTTTGCGTGTGCATGAAGCCTGCAAACTGCGGCGCGGCGATATTGACTGGAACGAAGGGCGAGCTCTGGTCATTGGGAAAGGCAACCGCGAAGCCGTCGTGCGTTTTTCACAGCGTTCACAAACCGCCATCAGGGAGTACCTTTCCGCCCGTGCCGCGCTGGATGGCAGCAGCGGCCGGGCCTTGAGCGCTTTGCCCATCTTTGCACGACACGATAAAGGGGCCGGTAAAAAATTAAAAGCAATGACCACCGCCACCGGGCGCAACATCGTCACGCAGCGCGTCAGAGAAGTTTTGGGAGAAGAGGCAGTCGGTTCCATCACACCCCATTCATTCCGGCACTATTTTGTCACCTGCATTTTACTGGCTTCAAATAATCTCAAACTGGCGCAAGAATTGGCCCGTCATAGCAATATCCAGGTAACCACTCGTTACGCTCACCTGTCTGAAGATGAACTTGATCGCGGATACCATCAGATTTTTGAGGGTGGGAAAAAGGAT
>JAJTBH010000257.1 GCA_021287005.1 Anaerolineae bacterium | reverse complement strand
AAAGAAATGCTGGGTCAGGATATCATCGGCATGATCAGCCCTGCCCCGGAACTTTCATATCTGGCCGGCACACAATCCGTTCCGATGGTAAAAGCCCAACCGGAAAATTTAATTGCCACGCAACATACCGAATTGGCCGATCAAATTAGCCAACGGATTAAAGAACATAACGAGTAATCCCCCGTGTCATCGGATCTGAATAAAGATATTAAACGTGCTGCCGGGTTAATCCGCGCAGCACGTTATTTTGTCGTTTTCAGTGGCGCGGGTTTATCAACCCCGTCCGGGATTCCTGATTTTCGTTCGGAAGATAAAGGTCTCTGGCAAAAAGAAGACCCCATGACGGTCGCATCTTTAACGGCTTTTCGCCGCCGCCCGGAAACTTTTTTTAATTGGCTTCGTCCACTGGCATCCGATATATGGAAGGCTGCCCCCAATCCGGCGCATACCGGTTTGGCCGACCTTGAAAAACAGGGCAAACTAAGAGCCGTTTTAACCCAGAATATCGACGGTCTGCACCAACGCGCCGGGACAAAAAATGTTTCCGAATTGCATGGCTCACTGGAGAGGTTCACCTGCCCAACCTGCCATCAATTTTATTCGGGTGCTGTCATCCGGCAGACATTGTTAACTCACAATGAAATTCCTTGTTGTAATATTTGTGGAAGCCACTTAAAACCGGATATAACCCTGTTTGAAGAGAATTTGCCCGTTCAAGCCTGGCTGGAGGCTGAAAAACACAGTCGCGCGTGTGATTTGATGCTGGTAGTGGGTTCATCATTAACGGTGTATCCGGCTGCCGAACTGCCGTTTATGGCATTACAAAACGGCGCCCACCTGATCGTTATCAATTACACACCCACAGCTCTGGACAGGCAGGCGGATCTCGTCTTTCATGCGAATGTAGCGGAAATCATCCCGGCACTGGTACAAGCTGTATTAAATTAAAACGAAGGTTAAACAAAAACTCCCCGCCCTGGTTCTGCGGGGAGATTGATTTTTTATTTCAAGCCAGCGACATTTCCACCGGTACAATTTCCAAATCCGGTACCATAAAGGCTTGCAGGGGCGCCACGGCCATTCCCACGATGCTTGGCCCGGTATGCGCACCCAGGATGGGCGCCACAGGCACAACCTGGTCAAACCAGCACTCAAACAAATTTGAAATCCGTTCCCGCAGCAATTCAACCCCTTCAGGGTTATTGCCGTGTAACAATTGCACACGCAGCACGGTTCCCTGCGGAATTTTTTCGGCCACAATATCGGCCAGTTTTTGAACCGCGCGTTTAAAGGTTATGCCCTGACCCCAGGCGTAATATTTGCCGTCATCTTTAGCAACGCCGATAACCGGTTTAATGTTTAACACGGAAGCCATAAGGCCTTTCAGGTGGCTGATACGCCCGCCGTGAATTAAATATTTTAAATCGCCCAGAGTGAATATCCCATCCGTATGTTCCCGGACGCGGTCCAACAGCCCCAGCACTTCTTCAAGCGCCCATCCGGCTCGAATCGCTTTTGCGGCTGCTTCCACCTGCCAGCCCAGCGGGCAGGAGAGGGTTTTTGAATCAACAATAGTGATATTGGCTTCCGGCACCATTTGCGCCCCCATTCGGGCAGCGTTTAATGTTCCGCTTAATCCGGAAGACATGTGAATTGAAAGGATATCGGGGTCGTTCTTGGCAAGCTGGCGGTAAAGGTCGGCAAATTCACCGGGAGCCGGCTGCGAGGTGGTTGGAAACGCCTCAGTTTCAGAAAGCATCCGGTAAAAAGAGACATAATCGATGTCCTTGCCACCAATATATGTTTTCCCTTCCAGGGTAATTCGCAATGGAACGGTATGAATTTTTAATTCGCTGGTCTGTTCGGGTGATAAATCCATCCCTTGATCAGTGACTATTTGCATATGTCCTCCGACAACTCTAAAACTTTACTTAAAAAACATCAGATTATATTTATAACATATGCAAAATATTTTACAATGTGCCGGGGGTCATACTCGAGGTCACATTTTTTAGCGACTGCCGCGCCTGCCAAATTGGCGTTCAAGCAAATCGACCGATAAATGAATCATGGTGGGACGTCCATGCGGACACGTTCGCGGCGATTGGCAGGCTTCAAGGTCTCGTAACAAGGCTAATTGTTCTTCGTTTGAAAGCGTCTGCCCGCCTTTAACGGCCACCCGCTTACAAATGCGTGCCACCAGTCGATCTTCGATGCGGCTTTGTAAGGGTGTTTCATCTTCTTCAAAATCTTCCACCACCACACGGACTGCCGCCGCCGGGTCCATTTTTCCAAGCAAAGCCGGCACCGCACTGACCCGAAACGTATCCACCCCGAATTCCTCCACTTCAAAGCCCAGGCGGTTCAAAAAGGTCAATTGTTCCGCCAGCAAACGCGCATGGCGCGGCGGCAACACAAAACTAACACCCTGCAAAAGGCGCTGTGAGGGAATTTGTTTACCGATCTGCTTAAGCATACGCTCAAAAAGAATACGTTCATGCGCGGCATGCTGGTCAATCAGGTATAAACCGTCAGGGCCTTCGGCTACAATGTACGTATTTCCCAGTTGTCCGAGTCCGCGTAAAATCGGCATCTGCCCTGATGATATCGACGGCGGTTCATAATGCTGCATTCCAACCGGCGGGTCGGGTAAGGCAATATCCGTATCAAGCGGCGCGTCTGGCTGTTGCGGCACTGGTAATTCAGGCCTGTCTTCAGCAGAAACATCCGCTGCCATTTGCCAATCCAGATTGATTCCGTATTGGTGCGGTTGGGTCTCTGGCAGCGATGGGGAGGTATGCCAGGTAGGCACGCTGATTAACGGCGCCGGTGCATAAGCCAGTAATGCCCGTCTGACAGACCGTTGAACCAGGCTGAAAAGCTGTTCGGGGTGCCGGAAGCGCACTTCTGCTTTGGCCGGATGCACATTTACATCCACCAGTTCAGGGTCCATATCAATGAATAAAACTGTCAGTGGGTAACGCCCCACCATCAGGTAAGTATGATAGGCCCTCAGCAGTGCGCTGTTTAAACTGCCGTCCGAAACCCAGCGGCCGTTGACAAAAAAGGTGATTTCTTTACGATTTGAACGCGTTAACCCCACCGGGCTGGTAAAACCATGCACCTGCATGGCCGTTTCTTCCAGACTGACTTCCAGCATCTGGCGCGCAATATCAACGCCATAAAGAGCGGCCAGGGTTTCACGCCGGCTGCCGCTTCCGGTGGTTTGTAATGCACGTGATCCGTCTTGAACCAGAGAAAAACGCACCTGTGGATATGCCAGGGCATAACGGGTTAATAAACCGTCTATTTGCTGGCGTTCGGTTGAATCCTTTTTAAGGAATTTCAGGCGCGCCGGAACGTTATAAAACAGGTCTTCCACCCGCACCAGGGTTCCCACGGGACAGCCGATTATTTCGGGGGCGTGGTTACTGCCACCCTCCACCATCAAACGTTTGCCTGTTTCGGCATCTTTGCCACGCGAGGTGATCGTCAGGCGTGAAACCGAGCCGATCGAAGCCAGCGCTTCACCTCTGAATCCCAAGGTCTGGATGTGGAAAAGATCGTCGGCTTTTCGCAGTTTGCTGGTGGCATGCCGCTCGACTGCCAGTTCCATTTCACCAGCCGGGATACCCGAACCGTCATCTTCCACTTCAATCAGCCGTTGACCGGCCTGTTCAATGCGCACCGATACCTTACCTGCTCCGGCGTCCAAAGTGTTTTCAAGCAATTCTTTAACAACCGAAGCGGGTCTTTCAACCACTTCGCCTGCTGCAATCTGTGACGCAACTTCCGGAGCTAAAATCTGAATAGGCATGCTTTTTCTTTCCTCACTCCCGTCATTATACCGCGCCTTCCGCGGCCTCACAAACTTAGCGGATATGCATCCTCTAAATATCGATCATATGGCACTATGAAACGGGGGATATTAAATATTAAAGTAAATATCGTGATCATATAACAATCGAAGCCTCGGGGGGCTAATGACATCATAGATTTACCTTTATACCTGTAAATTTCGACTATATCAAAATCAGCTCGGTTTTCCGTCAAATGGGAGGTTTAACATGGATACAAAAACGATTCGGAAAGTTTTTATCATCGGGTCAGGCACCATGGGGCAGCAAATCGGCCTGCAATGTGCCATGTTTGCTTATGACGTCATCCTTTATGATATTGATCCGCCTGGTTTACAGGCGGCGGAAAAACAGATCAAAACATATACAGAAATGTTGGTCGAGCAGAGGCGATTAACCCGGCAGGAAGCGTTGCAGAGCCTGGCTCGCATTCAGTTTACATCAGTTCCCGAAGATGCGGCCGATGTGGATTTAATCAGTGAATCGATTCCTGAGGACCCTGTTTTAAAAGCAAAAGTCTTTGCAGCCTTCAACAATATCTGTCGTCCCGACACAATCTTTACCACCAATACATCAACCCTGGTACCATCCATGTTCGCAGACCAAACCGGTCGTCCGCAAAAATTTGCTGCAATGCATTTTCACGGATATGTCTGGGACTCAAATGTCGTCGACATTATGCCGCATCCCGGCACATCACCTGAAACCGTTCAGACCCTGAAAAATTTCGCAATCAGTATTGGACAAATTCCCATCATGCTCAACAAAGAGAATCACCAGTACGTGTTTAATACGATGTATGGCGCATTAAATACGGCGGCAATTGGACTGGCAGCCAACGGCGTCGCCAGTGTTGAAGATATTGATCGAGCCTGGATGGCGGTTATGAAAATGCCGGCCGGCCCTTTTGGCATCATGGATACTGTCGGTTTAAAAACAGTCTGGGATATCACACAATATTGGGCAAACGTCACCGGTGATGCCCAATTAACAGCCAACGCCGCTTTTTTAAAAACTTATGTGGAACAAAACAGGTTGGGTTTAAAAACCGGTCAGGGATTTTATACCTACCCCAACCCGGCTTTTACTCAACCCGATTTTTTGACGGGTAAAAGCCATCAGGAATAATATATTTATCCGGTTTTCTCCACCAATTTATAAAGGATATTGACGTTCTTACCTTTAACCGTTAAGATGGAGCTGTCTCAGGCCGGTCGGGTGATCGCGGTTTGCTCTGGCAAACCGAGGAAAGTCCGCCCTCCAAAGAGCGTGACGCCGGATAACATCCGGGGCGGGGAAACCTGTCGGAAGAGGGCCACAGAAAGATACCGCTGCCCTTTGGGCAGTAAGGGTGAAATGGTGGTGTAAGAGACCACCGGCGTTGGCAGTAATGCCGCGGCCAGGTAACCCCCGTCAGGAGCAAGGTCAAGCAGGAATAAATCCGGCTTTCGAGTCGGTGGGGAACTGCTCGTTCTCCCATAGTTCCGGGTAGACTGCATGAGCCGTGTGGCAACACATTGCCTAGAGAGATGATCGCCGTGCCTGGATAGGTCTTCAAACAGGAAGATACCTCCATTCATACAGAAGGCGGCTTATAGATCGACCTGAGACGATTTACTATTTTGATTTATTCCTCTACATATCAGATAAGAATTTTTTATTATTTTTTAATACATAGATTAATACAATATTAGTTTTTTCTTTTTCTCCTCAGAATCATCGAACCATTTCAAGTTTATTTTGTGTAACTTTATATAAATGTGAACCATCTTTTTTAAAGTTAACAAATAAAGAACTAAAATTCTTCCAAAAATTATTATCTGCTGCAGAAATTAATACGTGTGTATAACCTTGAGAGTTTAATAAACTTAACCAGTCTTGAGGTGTTATTTC
>JAJTBH010000256.1 GCA_021287005.1 Anaerolineae bacterium | reverse complement strand
AAAAACCCTTCAAAAAACGCTGGATGAAATTCCCGAAGGTTTTAGAGAACATATTATATTAACGGATGATGCCTCTAAAGATAATACGGTAGCTCTGGCGCGCTCATTAGGATTGATCGTATATGAACACAAAATCAATCGCGGTTACGGCGCCAATCAGAAAACCTGTTATGACCATGCATTGGAAATGGGCGCCGATCTGGTTGTAATGCTGCACCCCGACCACCAATACGATGCCAGCATCATCCCCTTGATGGTGCGCCCAATTCTATCGGGTGAGGCGGATGCGGTATTTGGTTCGCGTATGTTGGGTGGAAAACCCCTTGAAGGAGGTATGCCCTGGTGGAAGTTTGACGCCAATATCATCTTAACCACCTTCGCTAACCTTTTTTTCAGACGTTACCTGACCGAAATTCATTCCGGATTCCGCGCCTATTCGCGTAAATATCTCGAAACCGTACGATATTCTGAAAACAGTGATGATTTTATTTTTGATACTGAAATCATTGCCCAGGGAATGGCCTGCAACCTCTTCTTCCGAGAAGTTCCCATTGTTACGCGTTATTTCCCTGAAGCCTCGTCTATCAATTTTAAACGCAGCGTTGAATATGGACTTGGAATTTTGTGGAATTTATTCCTCTACTGGCTGCATCGCAACCACATTGTAACAATCAAAAAATTTACCCCCCGCCAGAAAAATGGATAAAATTAATAATATTCTTTGATAATTAAAATGGATGGGGTTTATATGAGGCGGTCTTTTTTTAAGATCTTGTTCACTCCGGGTTTATTATTCCTGTTTTTTGGAATAACAGCCTGCAATATTCTGGGCGCAAAATCAACTGCCACAGTTGTTGATATTCCCCCGGTCCTCGCCCCCAGCCTGACTCCCACAATTACCCTGACCCCGACGCCCACCTTGTTAGCGTTACCGACCCAGGCGCCCACACCCCGTCCAACTCTGGACGTGGAAAAAACAACACCGAAATTTTTGGCGACGGCTCTTAATCATCTGGATGTGCCGGATCTGGTTGCAGTCTATTTTCACCAAAATAATAACAACTTGATCGTCGTTGATAAAAACAGTATCAGCTTTTATAACCCCAATGATTTTAAAGAAGTAAAAAAATATGATACACGCCGGTTAAAAGACGACAGCGGCGCCGGCGGAAGCACTGAAAACCTCAGCAGCGCCCTTTCCAATAATGGTGAATGGATCGCTCTGGGTCAATGGGAGCACTATACGGCCAATGGTGATATTTCACAGCGGGGGACGATATCCGTCGTGCAAGTCGGCACCGGAGTAACCAAAATTTTAGGCCAGGACCTTAACCCGGGGGTTATGGCTGCACCGTTTGTACGTGTGCGTTTTTTGCCCGATGGTCAACTGGTGGCTGGTGAAATGGATGAAAGCAACGGTGAGGTGCATGTTTGGAACATAGACGAAGGTATTCGGGTTTATTCGGTGAACGCCTTACACGGTCTGGATTCCATTGACTTTTCGCCAGATCGAAGCCAGTTCGCCATTTGCGACCATAATGGATACGTCGAATTGATGGAAATTTCATCCGCAAAATTGATAAAATCCATCAACCGTTATAACACCGTTTTAAAACGGCCGAACTGTGTTGTCAGTTTTACCACCAACGGCGAGCAATTGGCATATGTACTGGACGATCAAGTCATCCATTTTTGGAACAAGGTGGAATTTAACAGTTTAAATTTTTTGCCGGGGCAAAATTCAACCATCAACCAGGTGGCTTATTCCTCAGATAATCAATCTCTGGCATCAACGGATATTAACGGTGAAATCAGAGTTTGGAGTATTAAAGCCTTTAAAGAACTTTATTCCTGGACGAATTATCAGACCGGTTTTAACTGGATCAAATTCAGTCCGGATAACAGGTATTTATTTGCCGGCGGCAGTGACGGCCAGGTTTATATCTGGCGGGCGGACGGCGGCCAATTTATTACTCAAATTGAGGGCGAGGCCATTACTTTTTCTCAAAACGGCGAGATTTTGGCCAGTTATAACAGCCAGGGAAAAATCTTTTTATGGTCGCTGAATGATTTTAATCGATAACGGGATCAAATATTTTTAGTTAATAGTGACGACCTCGATCGATTACAAATACCTGGTAATCAAAACCTAATCTCCAATTACATAATCAAGAAATATCTTCACCAATTGCGGGTCAAAATGGACGCCGGCCTGCTGCAAAAAATACTGGTGAATCTGTTCCTTATCCCAGGCGGGTCGATAAACCCGGTCAGAATTTAAGGCATCCCAAACATCCACCAGAGCAAACAACCGGGCTTCAATCGGAATTTCCTGACCGCGAATGCCGCGTGGGTAACCGCTTCCGTCCCATTTTTCATGATGACAGAAAGGAATGGGGAGGATGGGGTGGAAACCGCTGATCGGAGATAGAATCTGGTAAGCAAAATCGGGATGTTTACGCATGATGTCCCATTCGTGATCCGTTAACCTTCCCGGTTTAAACAAAATTTCATCCGGAATGCCGATCTTACCAATATCGTGTAAAAGTGCGCCATAATATAAATTTTTTAGGGCGCAATTATCCAGACCGGCACGTTGCGCCAGGCGTAAGGTTAAATCTGCCACGCGTGTTGCATGCCCCTCTGTTTCTTTATCTTTTAGTTCAAGCAATCTGACCCAGCCATTGACCGTTTCTTCAAGCAGTTGATCATTCCAGGACGGTTGTGTATTTAAGTCACAAATATCAATCAGGGTTTCAACTACTTCAAAATGATCCACGCGAGCCGTACAAACCGGTTCATTTTTCGGCATTAATAAAGGTGTTTGTTTGGGTTGGGTTAAAGAAATCAAATCTTTGGCAGCCCAAACCTCGACCCGGTTACGTCCGCAGGTTTTGGCATGGTAGAGCGCCTCATCCGCATGTTGAAGCAAGGTATCCAATGATGAACTTTGCGCCATGCTGGCCACACCAATGCTGACCGTTACTGAGATGGGACCTTTTTCAGTCTCGATCCTCATCTGGGCAATGCCATGCCGCAACCTTTCGGCAACCGACCGGGCAACTTCAAGGTTGCTGCCCGGTAATAGGATAACAAATTCTTCGCCGCCATAACGGCCAAACAAATCTTTTTCACGCAATTTTCCGCGACATTCCTGCGCTATGGCACGAATGGCCTGGTCGCCAATCAAATGGCCAAAATAATCATTCACACGCTTGAAAAAATCGATATCGATCATTAACACTGCGAGATCGTTAGTGTCATTAACCTTACATCGATTCATTTCCTGTGTGGCCAGTTTAAAAAATCCTCTGCGGTTGGTAATGCCGGTTAACGGGTCAGTGACCGATAAACTTTCCAATTCGCCATGCAACTGTGCGTTACGAATCGCGACTGCATAAGTGGGTTCCATACTGGCGATCAATTCAACGTCTTTTTGGGTAAAGTTCACACTATTACCAACTAAATTTGTGCTCTGGTTAAACACAGGGTTTTCATCTTTTACTGGAAAACGGGTTAATGAAATTAACCCGGTAACTTCATTTGAATACATTAATGGGTAAACCAACCAGGATTGAATATTTCCCGAAAATTGAAAGAATTGTAAATTTTCACCTTCACATATATCTGAAATGATCACAGGTTTTTGTACATTACAAATATATTGCCTGATATTCACATCCAGAATGGCATCTCGCCAGGAAACGGGTTTTTCGGCTGTGCCCTGTTGCGCCTCAAAATAGGCGGTAATTTTTTGTTTATGCAACAGCGTGAGTGATGCAATATCATACGGTACTGATTCGGCAATATCTTTCAGGATGTGATCCGATAATTCGTTCACATCCAGGATATGTGACAGCGCCCGGCCGGTATTAACCTGTTTCTGAATGTGGAAATTGGCATTGGTTAACAATTGTGCCTGCGCCAAAATTAATACATAAAAATCGAGCAGCCTGAAACGGTGATCCTCAAATTCAATCACAAAGGGTTCGTACATATCCCGGCTGGGGCGGCTTAATGCAATTTGCACGGCTTCGTCTATCTTTTTTCCGGCCGGCAAAACATAGGTGGTGGTTTGTACATTATGCAGCATGTAACGGATGGGACGTTTTAAGAAAAGTTCAGTTCCAAAGGGACGGCTTAAACTCTCCAGAATGACATTCCGCGAAAGCATGGCAAGACACCGCCCACCCTCAACGATTATCACGCCGGGCAATCCCGGTTGATTTTCAAGATAATCCGAAACAACTTTTACCGGCGTCTCCGGGGAGATGCAGGTATCATAATTTGGAAGTTCACCCACGGTCAGATGGGACGACATATAGTTATTATCTTCTATGATGGTGGATAACAAAGGGTCGGTCCTGGTTAACAATAAATCATCTAAAACTAAAGGAGTCATCGTATCTAATTCCTTCTGTCTATCTTATCACGCAATAATTAAGGTCTATGAAATAAAATGTTAAAGGTTCTTAACAATTCATGATTGATAAGAATACAAATTTATTAACTGATTTATAAAAAGTCTTTAATCATTCCATTAGGGTTTGTTAAAAACAAATGGTTAAGATGGGAGGGTATGAAAAATAACCCGATCAACTTAAACGACTTAACCATCATTGTGCCGACGCGTAATGAGGTTCAAAATATTCCCGTATTTTTATCATCCATTCCGGAAAACATCCTGGTCGTCATGATTGATGCCAGTGATGATAAAACCTGTGAAATTGCCCGCAAAGTACGGCCATCCAAGTTGTTAATCTATCGCAGCTTTGAGCGTATTGCGGGTGCGCGCCACCTGGGTGCACAACTGGCATCCACCAACTGGTTGTTATTCACGGATGCAGATATCAACTTTGATGCGAATTATTTTTCGCGATTATCCGGTCTGGCTCCGGCCGATGCATTTTATGGCCCCAAACTCTCGCAAAATGAATATAAAACCTACTATCAGCGAATTGCCACCTGGCAGGGCATCTCACAAAAAATGGGTATCCCGGCTGTTTCAGGGTCAAATTTCATTGTGAACAGGGATAGTTATTTTGAGAGCGGCGGTTTTGCACCGGAATTAACAGTTAATGAAGATAGCGAATTAGGCTGGCGATTGTCTCAACAAGGGTACGATATTAAATTCAAAAAAGACCTGATCGTTTATTCGCACGATCACCGTCGCCTCCGAAAGGGAACTACACGCAAGACGCTACATTCGCTGGCACGCTGTCTACTTTTATATCTCAACATTTTACCCAGAGCCTGGAGAATAAACGACTGGGGCTACTGGTCTTCTTCATAAGGAGAATTTCATGCGTATTGCAATTGTTACTGAAACATTTTTACCTAAAGTTGATGGCATTGTGAACACGCTTTGCCGGCTCCTGGAACATCTCGATAAACGCGGTCACCAATCCATCATGTTTGCTCCGCAGGGAGCACCTTCAGTTTATGCGCGCACCCCCATCATTCAACCGCTTTCCCTGCCCTTTCCCCTATATCCCGAATTAAAACTTGGCACACCCTTTGCTCATCTCGAGAAATATCTAAACGAGTTTCAACCGGATATTATCCACGTCGTTAATCCGGTATCTATGGGGCTGGCAGGCACACATTATGCCCGGAGTAATGATATTCCCCTGGTTGCCTCCTACCATACCGACATTCCCGGTTATACCAGCCGTTACGGTGTTGCGTTCATGACCGATATCATCTGGAATTATTTTAGATGGATCCATAATCAGGCAGATTTAAACCTTTGCCCTTCACGCCATACGCTCAAGGAACTTGAGC
>JAJTBH010000255.1 GCA_021287005.1 Anaerolineae bacterium | reverse complement strand
AGCCGAAACCACTTGAGCCAGATCGTTTTCGTTCAGGCTGTAGTGCATGGGCAGGCGCAGCAGACAGTCACCCAAACGTTCGGTCACCGGGCAGTCACCGGCTTTTCCGCCAAAATTTTTGCCCATATCGGAAAGGTGCAGCGGTTGGTAGTGGAATACCGAAATAATGCCGCGTTCTTTAAGGTGTGCCATCAGAGATTGGCGAATTTCCAGAGAGGGCAAAACCATATAAAACATATGATAAGCCTGATCACACTCTGCGGGAATGAAGGGTAATTGAACCCCGTTTTGTTCAGCCCAATTTATCAGATGCGTTTGATAATAATCCCAGATATCTTTACGCTTTTGTTGAATCTTTTGCCAGTTTTCAAGCTGGGCAAAGAGGATGGCGGCCAGAATATCGGACGGCAGGTAACTTGAACCGATATCCACCCAGGTGTAACGATCTATTACACCGCGGAAAAATCGGCTGCGGTTGGTGCCTTTTTCGCGAATGATTTCTGCCCGATCAACATATTTTATATCGTTGATTAATATGGCGCCGCCTTCACCGCAGGTAATGTTTTTGGTTTCATGGAAACTTTGTGTGGCCATGCAGCCAAAGGTTCCCAGATATTTCCCTTTGTATTTGCCAAACAGGCCATGCGCATTGTCTTCGACGACCGGCAAGTTATGGCGAGCTGCAATGGTCAAAATGGTATCCATCTCTGCACCGACACCGGCATAATGCACCACAACGATGGCTTTGGTTTTGGGTGTGATATGTTTTTCGATCAACGTTTCATCGAGGTTTAACGTGTCGGGACGCACGTCAACAAAAATGGGGCGCGCGCCGCGCAAAACAAAAGCATTAAGCGTGGATACAAAGGTAAAGGCCGGGAAAATCACTTCATCGCCCGGTTGAATTTCCAATAAAATGGCTGCCATTTCAAGCGCGTGCGTGCAGGAAGTGGTTAAAATAGCTTTGGGAATATTCAGGGTCTGTTCAATCAGCCCCTGGGCTTTTTTTGTGAATATTCCATCTCCGGAAATATGGGCATTTTCAAACGTCTGACGAATATATTCCATTTCGTTGCCAACCATAACCGGTTTGTTGAAGTCGATTTTAATATCCATGACATCCTCGATAGGGCTTAAGCGCGCTGTTGATCATCCTTGCGGACAATCAGGGTGAAATCATAAAGGCGGTAATCGTGATTGATTGAAACCCAGCGTGACAGATTTTTCTTGCAGTAATCAAAAATATAACAGGGATCGGCATAAAACAGGTCGGGTCGTTCGGCCATTCGTTCGGGATCGGAGTAACTGGTTAAAAAATTGGAAGAGAAACCTTTTGTTACAATTTGATTTAACCAGGCCAAATTATCCATCGCGTATTGCATCCAATCGGTATAGGGGGTCTGCAATTTGATATTAAAAACGCCGCTGGCGATGGCATAATCGACAACCGGAATGTCATTTTTGTTCGAAGTAAACATCACATTGTCCAGAGCGGCATGCTGGCGGCGGCCTTCTTCAACCATTGATTCAAGAATATCAAAACCGACATAACGATCTATTTGAAATCCCTGTCGGACCATATAATCGTATAGTGCTCCATAACCACAGCCAAAATCCAGAATGCTGACATGGCGGCGGTCTTCAATGACCTTGCAGAGTTGTTCAAAGCGAGTTTCCTGCGAGGTATCCGAGTTCCAATCCGCGCCGCGCGGGGTTGCGCCGTGTGTTTTCAGCTTATCATCAAAATAATGGCAGATCTGATTAATATCGGGTTCGGGAGACATAAATTATCCTTTAATCGCGTCCAATGTTTGCGGGCCAAGCATCGCCAGTGTATCCAGAATGCTGACCTGTGCATCGTAAGGCGGGTAAAGCTGGTTATATTCAGGATAATGATAATCCATATATTCCAACTTAATGTTTTGGGATTCGAATTTTTCGCTTTCGATATAATCGCGTGCGGAAGGCCCACTGATGTAATGATCGGCGCCAACTTTGAGCAAAACGTCCACCAGGCGATCGGTTTTAGAACCCTGTGCATTTAATTGAGACGACCGTAAAAATTGGGTATGTTTAATACCGAGATGGCGCGCCAGTGCAATGGTGAAGTCGATGGTGAAATCGGCCAGATATTCATCATGGCGCTTGTAAAACTCATCCAGCAGGGGTTTTAAATCGTTAAAAAAAGGCGCCTTGGCATAGGTTAATTGAATAGCTTTAAGGTGATCACTATTCCAGGGCTGGTTCCAGGAAATCTTAATCTGGTTGATGGGGATATGTTCGGTTTGGGCACCTTTGGCATTCACCGGGATGCTTAACCAGCGTGAACCGTCCACCGTTTTAATCCGGTTGCGGTTGCGCCAGCCGCGGGTATCATACTGTACATCGTCATAAAAAACAAATAAATCAGCGCGGTTAATCTGATCAAAATATCCCCGCCAGGGAATATAGGACGGTTGCAGGATGACACATTTCATATTTAATCTACCGCGAAGGGGTTTCGGTATCGATCATATAAGCCGGGCGATCCATGGAGCGGTCAAAGATTCGCGCCAGGTATTCGCCAAAAATGCCCAGAGCAAACAACTGTGTGCCGCTGAAGAGCAAAATGACCGAAGCCAGAAAAGGGAAGCCGGGCAGGCTGCCCTGCGTGATTGAAACGAATAATACATAAAAGAAAGTCACCAGGCCAAAAGCGGTCAAGCCAAAACCGAGCAGGCTGGCAACCCGTAGCGGCATGGTGCTGTAGCCGGTCAGAATGAGAAAAACCAGGCTGAGCAGTTTAAAAAAGTTATAGTTTGACACACCCTGTTCACGCGGCGCTTCATCCACCGGGATGCTGGCAAAACGGGTGGTGCCCCAGGCGAGCAAAGCATCCACGATAATGCCGGGGTTGCGATAATTCTCAAATGCCCGGCGCAGGTCCGTGCGCAGAGCGCGGTAAGAGCCGATTTCACGTACGGTTTTGAGGCCGATGATCATGGAAAGCAGGCGTTTGGCAATTAATGAAGTGAAATTTCGCCACCAAACATGCGGCAATTTGCGTGGAATGCCGTAGACCACATCATAACCTTCGGCTAATTTGTTTAAGAAATTGGGAATTTCTTCCGGCGGGTGCTGCAGGTCATCATCCATGGTGATGATCACTTCATGATGTGCGGCGCGAATGCCGCATAAAATGGCGTTATGCTGGCCGTAATTACGCATCAGGTTGATCCCGCGCACAAATGAATAATCGTTTGCCAGTTCCAGGATCACTTCCCAACTGGAATCATGGCTGCCGTCATTAATAAATATGATTTCATAAGGCAGCCGGAGAGAATCCAATACCGGTTGCAGTCGATTAACCAACAACGGCAGGCTGTCTTCAGCGTTGTAAACGGGTACAACAATAGAAAGCGAATGAGGTAAGTAATCTTTCATGCAATCAGGGAAGCGTGTTGCACCGAATCTGGTGCAGGGCTTCATCCAAATGAGATTGAGCTTCGGTCGTTAAGGGTGAGGCTTTTGCCGAGCGATTAAGTGTATCACATAACCGGTCATGTAGAGAAGGCATCTTTTGATAGGCGTTAATGGCGCTTTGAGATGCCTGATCCCAGTTGGCGGTCATTGCATAAGCTTCAATCACCGGCAGCAGCTCAGATGTGTTTTTGGGTGAAAAACCTTTTTGCAGGCCATCTTCGGTCCATTTAATGACCTCGTCCCATTTTTGTTGTTGGCGGGCAAGATCGGCTTTTTCAAAATAATAACACCAGGTATGTGACGGTTCGGCGGCAAAAGCAGCCGGGTTAAGGCTGGCAGGCAATGCCGGATTGGGGATGATACGTCCGCTCGGGTTGGATAAAGGCGTGGCGTCTTTTAATTCGTTGGGCAAAATGGGCAGGTCTTTATCATAAACCGGGTCGAGAATCCGCAGGCAGTAATCGGCGGTATATGAAAATACCAGGGTGTCGCTGGTGTTGCCGTGGAAGCTTGCATTGCGGTATTCCTGCTCAACGGCAAGACCGGGTTTAATCTCGGGAATGCTGCGTCCGACCCGCACATCATAAAAAGCCAGGTAGTAGGGCAGGTTTAAAGTGTGGTTTTCAGGGGCATAAATCAGGTTTAGAGGCCCGGTGAGAGAATTATCACTGTAATATTGCATGGGGGTGGTAAAAGTCAAAAACAACGTGTTTGGTTCAACCTGGGGTGCGCGCCAGGTCATCTGCCAGAACATATCGTTCATGGTTTCCCACTCGCGGCGGTAAGAATTGGCATTGAGGAAATGCATACCGCACAAAGCAGCGATTAATACACTGACGGCAATAATCTTTTGAGGCCGCAGGCGCAAAGCCCAGTCAATTAAACCGGTTAATAAAAGCGCGCTGCCGAGCATGAAGGAGAGCGTAAAACGATCATACTGGTAATAAAGATCAATGGGCAGGTTAACAATCCAATAAGGCCAGCCGGCGACAAGAAGTGTGAAAGCGCCAACCAGGATAAATTCTTTGGAAATGCCTGTTTTTTCGTCTCCGACGGGGGAACCGTCATCCGTTTTTAGCCTGAATAAATATATTAAGGCCAGTAATAATGCACCCAATGAAATGCCCCATGAGGCAATATTTGAGGATGCGGCAAAATCTTTTAGGGAGGGGAACTGAAAGGATTGCAGCCAGGTCAACCAGCCGGTCTGGTAAATATCAAAAACGATGCGGTATAAGAGGTAGGTAAACTTGGAGAAATAATTGGTTTGGGTTTGTTCAATTAAAGCCGGATGGTAGGTCGGAAACTGAAAGATAAAAACACGCCAGATAAGGAAAACGCACATGATGGCGATATAGGGCAGCCAGTGTTTAACACTGCTCCAGAAGCGCGGTTTTAAATTTTTAATGGAACGTCCCAACAGGATAAAAATAATCAACGGACGGATTAATTCCAGTCCGACATAATATTCTGTCGAAAAGGTACAGAAGGCAAAACTGAGCAGGGCCAGAATGGTGTAAAGCCAGTAACGTTTGGGAGTGCGCAAGGCCAACGCCATCCAACCGATGGAAAGGTTAAACAGAGCCAGCAGAATAAACCCGTTGGTATAAATCACTGAAATATGCTGTTGTTTAAAACCGGGATAAAGAGCGTATAACAAGGCAGCCCAGGCGCCGACCTCGCCGGCTTTAGGCCAAATCTGGCGTACCATCCAGTAAAAAGAGAGCGCCAGGCCAAAGCGGGTCAACAGCCCCATAATCTGCCAATCCAGCGGAACCGGACGGGCAATTAAAGACGTGAGAAAAAAGGTGAGCGCCAGAAATGGGCGGTCGCCCTGAAAGGCTTGAAACAAACCGGCCGGACCGGTGGTGTAATTAAACCAGATCATCTGCCAGTCGTCCCAATAAAAACCCAGAGTGGGAATGAGCAGGCCAAAAGCAACCAGACAAAAAGCCAGCAAAGCTGCCGGCACAGTGCGTAAACTAAAAGATATTTTTTTCATAAACAGGATGAATTATCTCCCAACCTGCAAAATTTTACCATAAGTTGACCTGCATCAGGAATGCGGCTTGTTTAAAAATGGCGTGTGCCGGAGATAAACCTGAATGGTCGATTGCCTTAACCTTATTTAAGAAATGATAATAGGGGTCATAAAAATAAAAAAACACCCTCTCCTAATCATATAGGAGAGGGTGAAATCTTGCCTGAAAACGAGATTTACTTTTTCTTGAGGATGATACGGGCATCCACTACTTTGAGGCCCTTGCCGGCTTCGTAAACCAACACGGGGTTGGCGTCTGATTCGGCAACTTCGTCCTTCAAATCGTAAATCA
>JAJTBH010000254.1 GCA_021287005.1 Anaerolineae bacterium | reverse complement strand
TATATTCCCCGCATGCGTTTTGATCTGCCAATTGCTAAATCCCACAAATAAGCTCCAAATTTGCAATTAATCTCCGGAATGATTAAAATCGATCTTAAGCAGTATTAATGAATTAAACACTGCTTAAGGAGGGATTTTATGAATGTTAATTTACACGCGCCGCTTATTGCCCGCAAAGAGATACTGATTAACGCACCAATTTCTCAGGTATGGACGACCCTGACCGATATTAACAACTGGCCGGAATGGCAGCCGGATGTAAACACGGCACGTCTTGAGGGAGAACTGGCCCAGGGAACCGTATTCCGTTGGAAAGCCCTGGGGTTAAATATCACATCCGTCATTCGAGAACTGGCAACCCACAAAAAAATCGGTTGGACGGGCCGCTCGATCGGCATGCAAGCCATTCATATCTGGACGTTTGAATCGCTCGAAAATGGCGTGCAGGTTAGCACGCAGGAATCTCTGGATGGCTGGTTCCCGCGATTATTAAAACTATTTGACCGTGAATTTTTGAGCAAATCTTTAACGGCCTCACTGCAGGTATTAAAAAAAGAAGCCGAACGTCGCGCCGGGAGTGGTAATTTATGAGCTCACATCCAATCAACCTGGGAGTGCGTTTTATTCTGGAACTCACCGCTCTGCTTTCACTGGGCGTTTGGGGTTGGTATAAAGGCGAAGGCTGGCTGCGCTTCGGATTGGCTTTGTTCATTCCGCTTTTATTCGCCGCTTTGTGGGGCATTTTTCGTGTCCCCGGCGACCCCGGCACCGCCCCGGTGCCCACGCCCGGCATCATCCGCCTGGCCTTTGAACTGGTTTATTTTTCACTGGCCACCTGGGCACTTTATGACGCGCATTTTGCCACACTGGCCTGGGTTCAGGGTATTCTGGTCGTTTTACACTATATCGTTTCTTATGACCGAATTCTCTGGATGATCAAACAATAATTACCTGATGCATCAAAATAAAACGGGATCACAACAAAAGCGTCAATATTTCTTGTGATCCCATCTTTTTTTATCCTTTCGGTTTAATTCACCCGCTGTTTCTCTGCCGGGTCGTATACCCCGTAAAAATGCAGCGGATCTGGTTGACCATCCAGCGCCGGTGTAATAACAGGTGTATAACCAGCAATATAATCATTAAAAAACCGCCGGCCGCATGCATTCGGTGCCACACCGGTGCCGGAAACAGAAATTGCAGCCAGCCGCTGACGGCACAGGCAAACCCGATGATGATTAAACTCACATCCACCCGGCGGTTCCGACGCGCTTCCGGCGAGAGTGTTTTAACGCGGCGCAAAAACATGCTGCGTATCCAGGGTAAGTGCAGTGCCAGGTGGGCCATTGAAGCGGCCATTAACAGGCTTCCGCTTATCATGTGGAAATAAAGCATTTGTTTCGAGATTCCATGCGCGCTTAAACCAATTGAAAGCAGGGTAAGCGCAAACAGAACGGATAACATAAGGGCATTTAGCAGGCGAAATTTTGAAGAGGTCATAAATCTTTCCTTGATTAAGATGAACCTATCTTACGAAAAGGAGAGGCTTAAGACACAGTGGCGCGCTTCACAAACAGCCGTGAGGGCGCTCATTTTTTTTATGATTGGTTTCACAACAGACTGTGACTGCAATCATGCCGGCTTTTTACAAGCCTATGTTATGATTTATCTATGAAAAACGATTCGCTCGAGCCCGAAGTTTTACGGATTTATCGCTTTTTTCTGGTTGTTCAGTTGATAATAATCACTGTAAACGTTCTGGTGCACTCGCGTCGCAGTTTATTATTTAACTATCCCGCCTTTACGATAGGCTTCAGCATTTTTCATACGGCTTTATGGCTGATCTACCTGGCATGGCCTTTTTTGCAGAAATGGTTAAAATGGGCTTATCTTCCCATTGCTCTCTTTTTTACCACGCTGTTTTCTGTGATCGCTCAAGATATTTTCTTAAGTGTGCACATCACAGCCGGGAATCTCAGCAGCGAAGAAGCCGCATGGCAGTTATTTTTATTCCTTTTTGTCCCTCTAATTTTAATCGCCTGGCAATACGACTTTAAAGCCGTCGTACTGTATTGTATTTTCACCACCCTGCTGGACCATGCCTTGATGGTGATGACGCAACCCGCCTTTTCCGGCATTGCCGCCACTTATCACCGCCTGTTGTTCATTCGCGCTTTGTCATTTTTAATCGCCGGTTATATCATCGCGCGTATTATGAAACAGTTTCGCCAGCAGCACGCCGCGCTGCAGCAGGCCAACCGTGATCTGGTGCATTATGCTTCCACCCTGGAACAACTGACCATCAGCCGCGAGCGCAACCGCATGGCCCGCGAACTGCACGACACTCTGGCGCATACCTTGAGCGGCATCAGCATTCAACTGGAGGCGGCTTTATCACTGGCCGAACCCATTTCAGATGAAATGCATTCCTTGTTATCCAAATCGCTGACAATGACCCGCTCGGGACTAAATGAAACGCGACGCGCTCTGCAAGACCTGCGCTCGGAGCCGCTGGAAGATCTGGGGCTGGAAAAAGCCCTCCAGCATCTTGCGGAGGAAAACGCCCAACGCGCCGGGTTAAAACTCAACTGGTCCTGCCCCACTCCCCTGCCGGAGCTGGCGCCGGATGTGGTACAAAGTATTTATCGTATTGCTCAGGAAGCTTTTGAAAACATCGTGCGGCATGCCGGCGCGCGGCAGGTTAATGTGCAGTTAAACCGGCAATCCGCCGGGGTAACTTTGTCTATCGAAGATGACGGGCGCGGTTTTGACCCCAACAGTTTTAACGATCATTCACGTTTGGGGCTGCGCGGCATGCGCGAACGCGCCGAAATGATCGGGGCTAATTTATCCATCACCAGCCAGGCCGGGCAGGGCTGCCGGATTCTTCTGTCTATACAGGGGAAAGCGTGAAAATCAAAGTATTAATCTGCGACGATCAGGACGTGGTTCGCGAAGGCCTGCGCACCATCTTAAAGACCTGCGCCGATATCGAAGTGACGGGGCTGGCCTGCGACGGCGCACAAGCCCTGGAAATGGTGGCTTCCAACCCGCCGGACGTGGTATTAATGGATTTAAAAATGCCGGGCATGAATGGCATTCAAGCCACACAGGTGATCCGCACCCATTACGAGCAGGTGCGTGTTCTGGTCTTAACCACCTATGACGCCGACCAATGGGTTTTTGATGCCATTCGCAGCGGAGCCGCGGGTTACCTGCTAAAAGACACACCGCGCGAACAGCTTATTGAAGCCATTCAGGGGACTGCCGCCGGTAAAACCCATGTCGACCCCAATGTAGCCGGCAAATTATTTTCACACGTTAACCAGAGCATCAAACCGGAAAGTAATATCGCCGTCAACCTGAGCGACCGCGAACGCGAGGTGTTATGCCTGCTGGCGCGCGGCCTCTCCAATGCCGATATCGCCGCGCGCCTTTATCTTTCTGAAGGCACTGTGCGTAATTACGTCAGTGCCATTTTCACCAAACTGGATGTTAACGACCGCACCCAGGCTGCCGTGCTGGCTTTGCGTTACGGCATTGCCCGGATGAACGATTTATAATCTTATTTTTTCTCCAGATTTTTTACATAAAAGGCAATTGCCTCTTCCATAAAACCGGGTAAAGCCGGATCCAGCTCCGCCAGGTTGGTTTTAAATTCGGGATGCTGTACATACAGGTGTCCCAGGCCTTCCAGAATTTCGGGGGTGGGCTCATAAAAATAACGCAGGTGCTGGTGCCAGCGCGCCAGCACAGCCTGAACGGCCGGGCTCTTCGGCCCTTGCGCCATGCATGCCACCAGGTCTGCATAAATGGTTTTGCCTTCCTGCAAAATCACCTGTTTTTTCTCGGCGCTGTAATTCTTCCACAATGCTGCCGATTGCCTGGCCGTTTCGCCCCACTGGCGAATGGCTTCTTCTTCATATTTTTGTTCCTGTTCGGGGCTAAAACCCTCAAACAACTGACTCTGACTCATTTTAACGTCTCCTGTTAAATGTTGAATGGTTTTATCGACGGTAAACATGAGGGTGGTTAAACGTTTGATCTGTGCTTGCAGGTTAAGGCGGTGCGCGCGCAGGGCCTCAACCCGGTCAAAGGCAACATCATCAACGATCTTTTTGATCTGAAACAGATCAAATCCCATTTCGCGATAAAAAAGAATCTGCTGCAGCCGGTAAAGACTTTCGTCGTCATAATAGCGGTAACCGTTTGCGGCGGTTAATGCCGGTTTAAGCAGTTCGATTTCATCATAATAATGCACCGTGCGCACGGTAATGCCTGCCAGATCTGAAATTTGTTTAACGCTGTACATAATAACCTCATGATTACCCTGATGATAAACTATAACGTTGCGTCAGAGTCAAGAGGGTAAAATCATTTTATCGTTTTTTCTACGCGTCTGAGCTTTTGCGACTCAACCTGATTAAATCACGCGCCAGCATGGGGAACCAGACCAGGTAAAACGGCCCCATAAACATGATAACGACTCCTGAAACAGCAGGCAGGAACGGATGTAAAACATGCTGCAATAAATCAAAAGCGTTTCCCAGCAAACCGCAATAGGCCGTAACCCGGCTGAAATTCCGACTGCCGCGCATCACCAGCGACATGATGATGCCTCCGCCCTGCAAGAGAATTCCGGCCATATAAGCGCCGGAGCCGTTCCACATATCCCCCGCCAAAATGGCCTGACCGGCAGCCAGCAACTGCATGCGCTGTGTCTCATTTATGGCAGCGGCGTACCGTTCGCTCAGGTACATCATTGAATAACCGGCCTGGGTCGACAGGCAGATGCAGGCTGCCACCAGTGTAAACAAAGTGGCCAGTAAACTTAAAGTGGCGTTCACCCGCCGCAGCGCCATAAACAAAGCCGGAAAGGTAACCAGGTATAGGGCGACCAAAAACAGGTAACAAAAATCGCTGCGTAATAAGCCGGTCCATCGACTGGCTGCATAAACATCAAAATATTCTTGAGCAGTGCTGGGGGCAGCGCCCACGGTAGCGCTCAGCGTCACGGCCAGAATAATGCAAATTAATTGTAATAACGCGGCCGCCGCCCCAATCTGATACAGTTGTCTCCAGTTTGTATCCGCTTTCACTTCAAACATACCCGGGCTCTCCCTATAACAATTCCGGCGCCAATAACGCCACATTCCCCATGACCCGCCCGCTTTCAAGCAGTTCATTGGCTCGCGCCGCCTCCAGAATGGCAAAACGTGCGGTAATGATCGGTTTAATCTTTCCTGATTCCAGCAGATTTAATAATAAGGGCAGGTCTTGCATAAAGGGTCGTTTATCGCGGCGATAAAGCGCACTGATTCCGTAAAAAGCGCTGCTTTTGCCATTGGGCAGCAAATTGGCACCGATAATCTTAAGCACGCCGCTTAATAAACCGTTCAGACTATCCGGCGGTGCATAAGACACCAGGCGGCCGCCGCGCCCCAATAACGACCATCCCAGAGCATTGTAATTTCCTCCCAGGCCGTCAAAAACCAGGTCAAAACCGCCGGGAACCATCCGGCGCAACTGTGCGGATAAATCAGGCGCGTGGTAATTAACCGGTTTTACGCCGTAACTTTCCAGGAGTGCATGTTTATCGGGCGAAGCAGTGCCGAATAATTGCAAACCGGCCAGGCTGCCCAGTTGAATTAAGGCCGTGCCTACCCCGCCGCTTGCGCCCAACAAAAGCGCCTTTTCTCCCTCTTTTGCATGCGCCACGCGCTGTAACATTTGATAAGCCGTTACATAATTTAAGATCACCATCGCCACGTCTTCAGGCGCCAACGCCGCCGGCACGGGCACCAGTTCATTTTC
>JAJTBH010000253.1 GCA_021287005.1 Anaerolineae bacterium | reverse complement strand
GATTACGGGTGAGAAAGTTGTAAAAAAGCAAAAAGGAACAATACCAGGCAAGGAATCCCAGCCAGTGTTCCCAACGATAGGTGACATTCCAGGTGCGAAAACGAACGGCGGGCGAAAGGGTCAACGCCAGCGAATAGATCAATAGAAACAGAGCCGCCAGTCGTAACAGGTGGCTCTCAATGCGATTGGAACGTAAGGGAGACGACTTAAAAAATAAAATCACTTTGATAAATAGGGGTCAACCAACAAGGCAACTTTCTTGCGAGTTTCGGGAGGAATGGCCGAAGGCTGGGTAATGATGGCATCTTTAAGGGCGTGCTGGCAGTCGCAGTCACTGGCAGTATCGATTTTACTCAGCAGAATTTCCACGGCTTTTTGGGCGACAGCAGTGTTTTGCATCAGGGTACGCACCACCATTTCAACGGTGACGGGTTCTTCGCTGGTATGCCAGACATCATAATCGGTCACATGCGCCATGGTGCTGTAACACATTTCGGCTTCACGCGCCAGAAACACTTCGGGGCAGGCGGTCATGCCGATCAGGGACATGCCCCAGGAGCGGAAGAGGTGCGATTCACCCCGCGTTGAAAAACGCGGCCCTTCAATGGTGATTAACGTCCCGCCGCGGTGCACGTTGGCGCCAGCTTCACTGGCCGCCTGAAATACGCTGGTTGAAAGATTGCCGCAGTAGGGATTGGCGGAGCCGATATGCACAACCAGCCCTTCGCCAAAAAATGAGGGCTGCCGCTGTCCGCGGGTCAGGTCAACAACCTGGTCGGGAATGACGATGTGACCGGGGGCAAAATCATCACGCAGTGATCCGCAGGCGCTGATGCTGACCACCTGTTTGATGCCCAACTGTTTTAAGGCGTAAATATTGGCGCGGTAATTTACCTCAGAAGGGGAAATGTGATGACCAATGCCGTGCCGCGCCAGAAAAGCGACTTTTTTGCCGGCTAAAGTGCCGGTTATAATCGGGGCGCTGGGCAAACCAAAGGGTGTGCTGAATTCAAACGATTCAACATCCTTTAATGCAGAGATATTATATAAGCCTGAGCCGCCAATAACTCCTAAAACAGGGGAAGTATCCATAAACGTATCTCTCCTTGTTAAATTATTCGTTTTTAATAATTAATTGAATACTGATTTTGCCAACCCGCAGTTCATCACCCGAAATCACCACAGTGGGCACGGTAATGGGATCGTTATTTAAAAAACTGCCGTTGGTTGAATTTAAATCTTCCACCCACCATTGTTTGTGATGAAAACTGAGGCGGGCATGGTGCGAGGAAACGGTTTCATCCAAAAGGGTATATTCACAGTTGGTCTCGCGCCCGATGGTGATGATGGGGATGTTAAATTCCTTATAAGATTCCCCTTCAAAATCCAGGCGCAGCAACTGAATGACCGGCGTCTGGCGTGTGGTGAGCAATGCGCTGGTTTTTTGCAGGTCGCGCCAGATGGTGATCACGGCGATCCCCAAAAAGGCGTATAAAGCCAAAGCCAGTAAGGCGCGTAATAAAAGAAAGATGATGCCACTCATAAGGTCTCAGTATTTTTTGATTGGCGTGAAGATAAATCATCACCCGACAAACGCCCGGTATTCTGCCCGGGAGTGTCTTCACCATAAATCAATTGTACTCCACCCAGTGAAATAACGTCGCCTCCCTTAAGCGACTGACGGTTGATGCGAATGTTGTTAACATAAGTACCGCCGGTTGAGTTGAGATCAAAGAGTACGTAGACGTTATGAACAATTCGTAACTGGCAGTGCGCGCGCGATACACGCGGGTCGTTAATCACCAGGTGGTTATCCGTGCGCCGGCCGATATTGATGACCGGTTTTTGCAGCGGAAAAAATTCGCCGCCGTCCACAATTAAATAGGCTTCCACCGGCCCGTTGATACCGTCACGGGTGAGGAGCCGGTCATTTTCGGGCAGAATTGCAGCCGTATAACCGCCTTGCTGCACCAGACCCGATACGGTGATGTTAACATCTTCAACCGCAATGCGCGGATCAATGGAGACGCGAATCACGGGAGTGCGTGGAAAGACAAAACCGATATCTGTGGCAATTTCTTGAAGTGCCAGTGACAGGCTGGAAAAAACCACTTCCGTGTTCTGCCATAAATCCAACGTGTTGGGATGTACATGGATGATAAACAAATCGGGGGCGTTTAACTTGCCGTTTTCATCGAATTGCAGGTTGTTTTGCAGCGCTTCGGCCAGGCGGTGCGCCAGCGGAACGCGGTGGTGTTTGCCGGGGATAAGAAAGACGCTGCTTTCAATGAGTGATTGAAGCCGGGCTTCAACCTGATTTAGAGTATGTTTCATCATATTATTTTATTATAACGGAATATTGCCCATCGTCAGGCGTCGCCGCCCGATGGCAGGGGTGAGGCAATTGGGGCGGTTTTGGCCTGGGTGATTTCAATGAAAGCGGCTACCGGCAGCCGGATGTTTAAACCGCGTTGTCCGCCGGAGACGTGGATTTCATCAAACAGCAGGGCGGTTTCGTCCAGGAGGACGTTAAAACCTTTATTAAGCAGCGCCAGAGCCGAGATACCGCCAGCCTGCAAATGAGTGATTTCTTCGGCTTCCTTCTGTGTGGGCAGGTATACTTTTTTGTCTCCCAGAGCGGTGGCAACCATTTTTAAATTAACCTCGTCGGTGCCGGAGACAACCGCCAGGACGGGTTTGGCCGGTTTATCGCGTTTAATCACGATCGTTTTAAAAACTTGCTCAGCGGGTACCTTAAGCAGGGCGGCCGTTTCAAGAGCTCCCAGTTTTTCGGCGGGTAAATCAAAAGCCGTAAAAGGTATTTTTTTGGCTTCAAGCAGTCGGGTGACATTATTTGTTGCCATTATTTCCTCATAATTCATCGAACGTAAATCGGGTTGCTATAAATCCAGCCGCGCGTTTCTCCCATGAAATGAGTATAACTTTCAACGCGGTATACGCCGGGTTGATTAATAATCTGCGTATACATGGAGCGCCCTTCAAAGGAACGGAAAATTTCGCCATCTTTAATTAACTGGCAGGCGGCAGGAAAAGGCAGGCGAATTTGCAGCGTGACGCCGCCATCCAGCGCGATTTCATCTCCCATAATCACATTTTGGTCTTTACCCTGCGCCGAAAACCGGAAACCGCGCGTCGAAGCCGGCAGGTCATATCCAACAAAGGCATGTCCGTCGCGGAATGCTTCAAAAACCAGGCGCCGGTCATGATTGATATCACCGTTTAAAGGCTCAGAGACGAGCAAATGTGTATTAACGCACCGGAAGTGAAATTCGTAGGGGAAAACTGAAAAATGGATCGGCCATTTTTTAAATTTTACCTGGTGAGCATCTGAACTGCCAATTGCAACCACTTTTTTGCCCTGGCGTGTCAGAAGGTCCCAGCGATCCAATGCCTTGAGATCGGCGCCTTTGGGCATTAATTCAGGAAACAGGAGATAAAGGAGCATGCGGAAAGGGTTGGTCATGCGGCTTTTTAACTCACTCAGCCCGTTCCAGATTTCCATGCCCGTGTAACCTGTGCACTGCCATTTTTCCCAGGTAATGTCGGGGTCGCCCACGATGGGCAAGTCGACCTCAAAAGGATGGGCGATAAAACAAATCCCGTTATTTTTGGATACCAGGTCTATTAAATTTTGCGTATCGGCTGCAAAAGCGGAGAGTTCACGCTCAACCCCTAAAACCAGTAAATGGTTTTTTTGGGGTAATACGGTACGATCATGAATTTCTTCGGCGATTAATAACAAACACTCCCGGTCGCCTTCCTGATAATAACGGTTCTTGCCGTTCACCAGTACGTTATGATCGGTGACGATGACGACGTCCAATCCAGCTTTAAGCGCCGCCGCGGCTATATCGGCATGGCTGCCGCTGCCGTCAGAATAAGTGGTATGCATGTGTAAGTTGGTAACAAGTTCTTCCATGATGTTGACGATTCCATGATTTGAACGGTATAATCAAATTTACTCTTAAAGTGAGTTGTGATTTGTTAAACGGAAAACACTTTAAATCAAGTGTAAGCAAGTTTAACCGATCATGCAAGTTGTAAGTATCTCAGGAGGTTAATGTGCAGCTTTCAGGTTATTTTGATATCGCTTTGATTATAACGTCAATTGCTCTGATTACTTGTGTTATTTTACAAAACAAGGGCGTTGGTCTGGGTGGTTTGACGGGCAATGATACGGGTGGCGTTTTTACAGCTCGCCGCGGTATCGAAAAATGGTTGTTTTATGTCACAATTGGCTTAAGCGCTTTATTTTTTATTCTGACCATTACCACGGTAATGATCAGCAAATAATACGTTTACCTGATCAATAAAAGGATTATTAACCGGGGCGACCCGTTTGGGGGGCTGATCGCCCTTTGGTTTTTTAATAAAAATTTCCGATAGAATTATGAAAAAATTACGCTGGCAGTTAGTCATTATTCTCTTAACGGGCGTTGTCGTTGGTGTACTGCTGTTAATGGAACAGCCCGTGACGAAGACTTTTTTGCCTCAACCTCAGCAAGGCGGTATCTATACCGAAGCGGTGATTGGCTCTCTTCAACGACTAAATCCGGTATTGGATTATTACAATACACCTGATAAAGATGTCGATCGCCTGATTTATTCCAGCCTGTTACGCTTTGATGATCGCGGTATGCCCCAGCCCGACCTGGCTGAATCATGGGGTATGTCTCAAGATGGTACGATTTTTAATGTAACCCTGCGCAAGGGCGTAAAGTGGCATGATGGACAACCTTTAACCGTTTCCGATGTCATCTTTACGATTGAATTAATGAAAGAAGAAGGCAGCCTGATTCCGGAAGATGTGCGTAAGTTGTGGAGCGAAGTGCAGGTTAAACAGCTTAATGACACCACCATGCAATTCCAACTTCCCGAATCGTTTGCCCCCTTCCCCGATTATTTGACCTTTGGGGTGCTGCCCCAGCATCTTTTAGCCGACCAGACTTTTGAGGAAATGGCTAATTCGCAGTTTAATATTGAGCCGGTTGGCAGCGGTCCCTTTAAATTTGATCATTTGATTGTCGAAGACAACAAAATCGCAGGCGTCAGCCTGATTTCAAATGAAGCATATTACGGCAAAAAACCTTACCTTGATCAGTTTGACATCCGCTATTATGCCGATGCGCCACTGGCACTGGCTGCTTATCAGCGCGGTGACGTGGAAGGAATATCTCATGTAAGCTCAGATATTTTACCGGCCGTTCTGGGAAATGAGGAACTGTCTCTTTATTCCGGACGTAAACCCGAACTGTCCATGGTGATTTTTAATCTGAATAATCCGCAGGTGCCTTTCTTTAAAGACAAGGAAGTGCGGCGTTCTTTGGTGCTGGGTTTAAACCGGCAGTGGATTGTGGATCGCATTCTGGGCGGGCAGGCTATCGTTTCCGATGGGCCGATTATGCCCGGCACATGGGCTTTTTATGACAAGCTCGAACATATTGATTACGATTCGAATGCAGCCATCAATAAACTGAAAGAGGCAGGGTATGTGGTCAGCACGACTGCCGACGGCGCTACCGTTCGCCAAAAAGATAATGTTGCCATGCAGTTCCACCTGGTGTATCCCAACGATGAACAACACAAAGTCATTGCGGAAAGCATTCAAAAAGATTGGGCATTGCTGGATGTAAAAGTGGAATTGGAACCGGTCGCTTATGATGAATTAATTAATACCCGTCTGGCTGACCGCCAGTATGAAGCGGCATTAATCGACCTGAATATGTCGCGCTCTCCGGATCCCGATCCTTATCCCTTTTGGGATCAGGCCCAGGCTACCGGCGGACAAAATTATTCACAATGGGATAACCGCATTGCCAGTGAATATATTG
>JAJTBH010000252.1 GCA_021287005.1 Anaerolineae bacterium | reverse complement strand
GCCAATCGCAGCGACAGCATGGGTATCAGGGAATTACGCGCCAGAGGGGTGAACAGCATGGTGCTTTCCACTGAGGTGAACCCGGTGGTTACAGCCCGTTGTAAAAAAATGGGGGTGCCGGTGATGCAGGGCGTTGAAAAGAAGGATATTGTATTAAAGAAGTATTTGCAAGAAAATTTTATTAACCCTGAAGAAGTCATTTTTGTGGGTAATGACATCAACGATTTGCCGTGTTTTGACGTGGTAAGCTGCGCGGTCGTGGTGGCAGACGCCCAGATTCAAGCGTTGCATGAGGCCGATATCGTCCTCAACCGGCGCGGCGGACATGGGGCAGTGCGTGAATTATGCGACACGATCATGCAGCGCCTTGATGCAGCCGGCAGCGGCAAGTAGCGCATACCAACCCGATTAATATTTATCAGTGAAAGGAGATGACAGTCGAACGTTACCCGCCAGACTGTCCGAATAACATGGAGAGAGCACTTAAAGTAGGAAATCGATATATTGGGGATGGACATCCCGTTTATGTAGTGGCCGAAATCGGCGTAAACCATAATGGCAGCCTGGATATTGCCAAAGAATTAATTGACGTAGCCAAACATGCCGGTGTGGATGCGGTTAAATTCCAAAAACGCACTCCGGAATTATGCGTGCCGCCCGAACAGCGCAACCAGATGCGCGAAACACCCTGGGGTTACATCACCTATCTGGATTACCGCTATAAAGTGGAGTTCACCAAGGAAGATTATGGTGAAATCGATAATTATTGCAAAAAAGTGGGCATCGACTGGTTTGCCTCGCCCTGGGATGAACCTTCGGTGGAATTCCTGGAACAGTTCCAACCGGTCTGCCAGAAGATTCCTTCGGCGGCTTTAACCGACCAGAATTTATTGGGCAAATTAAAAGCGACCGGCCGCCCGTTGATTCTTTCAACCGGCATGTCAACCATGGATCAGATTCACGAATCTGTTAACCTGGTGGGGCAGGATAACCTGATTTTGTGCCATACCACCAGTACCTATCCCTGCGAACCCGAAGAGATTAACTTACGCATGATCGAAACCCTGCGTAAAGAATTTATTTGCCCGATTGGATATTCCGGCCACGAAGTGGGCCTGATTCCTTCCGTGGTGGCGGTGGGCCTGGGCGCCTGCCTGGTGGAACGCCACATAACGCTGGATCGCGCCATGTGGGGCAGTGATCAGGCGGCCTCGGTTGAACCGGGTGGTCTGGAACGACTGGTGAAATATATTCGTGTAACCGAACAAGCAATGGGTGACGGCGTTAAACGCGTTTATGAAAGCGAAATGCCCAGCCTGCGCCGTTTACGCCGTGTAAAATAATACCGGACGATTTGCAGGTAACCTTTGTCTTCGATTAACACCTTATGGATGGGCGTTTTACGACGCTTTAATCGTTCAGCGCACGATCGCCGCATCATGCAAATGGCTGTGGATGTGGATCTGCATGCCCCGGTTCCCGAAGGGGAACCCGTGGTATTTTTTAATGCGTCCACACGTTTGAGCGGAATGAGCCTGAACGCGGCTTTTTCATTATTGTGCAGTTGGTCATTACGGCTTTCCGGCTTGCCGGTGGTTTATTATTATTGCCAGCGCGGCCTGCCTTTATGTGTTTTAGGGACCAATCCCAGGGATGTGAAAACTTCCCCTCCTTGCCCGGAGTGTGTGAAACAATCCCGGGTGTTTTATTCGGGAGGGGAGGTAAAACCCTTCGATTTATCCATTAACCATGATCTTGAGGCTGCCATCGACAGCCTGAGTGTGGACCAATTGATGGCATTTAAATATCAGGCCATCCCATTGGGGGAACTGGTGCTGCCGTCGGTACGCTGGATCTTACGCCGTTATCATTTGTTGAATGATGAGTCCACGCGGCTGATTTACCGCCAGTATCTGCGTGGGGCATGGTCGATTTATATTTCTTTTTCAACCTTGTTGGATGAAGTTAACCCCGGAACGGTGGTGGTATTTAACGGCATGTCTTATCCCGAGGCTGTAGCGCGCTGGATGGCGCGCCAGCGGGGAATTAGAGTCGTGACGCATGAAGTATGTCTGAAACCATTTTCAGCGTTTTTCAGCAGCGGCGATGCCACTTTACGTAGTATTCAAATTCCGCCAAATTTTGAGCTTTCGCCAGTTCAGAATGAAGAACTGGATAAATACCTGGAACAACGTTTTAAAGGCAATTTTAAAATGGCCGGTGTGAAATTTTGGTCGGGTATGGATCAGTTGGATGACAGCTTCTTAAAAAAGGCGGAACGTTATAAACAAATTGTGCCGGTATTTGCCAACGTCATTTTTGATACAAGTCAGGCACACGCCAATGTGATATTTGAGCATATGTTTGATTGGCTGGATACGGTCAAAGAAATCATTACCCACCATCCTGAAACCTTGTTCGTTCTGCGCGCCCACCCGGATGAGGCGCGCCCCGGTAAAGAAAGCCGTGAAAGCGTGGCGGAGTGGGTCGAAAAAAATGGACTGTTATCTTATGAAAATGTTGTGTTTGTCGATTCTAAAGAGCGCATCAGTTCATATGATTTAATTCGCCGCTCAAAGTTTGTGATGGTATATAATTCAACTATCGGTTTGGAGGCCAGTTTAATGGGCGCCCCGGTTTTATGCGCCGGTCGTTCTCGTTTCACCGATTATCCGACGGTGTTTTTCCCGGCCGATAGAACCCAGTTTAACCAGTCGGCAGAGGCGTTTTTAAACGTTGACCGGATCGAAGTACCGGCGACTTTTTGTGAAAATGCCCGTCGTTATTTATATTATGAATTGTACCGGGCTTCACTGCCGTTCGATCCATTTCTGGATGAAGACCCTTATTGGCAGGGGTATGTTACATTAAAGAAATTTAACTGGGAAGAATTGCTGCCTGAAAATTCGGTGGCAATGAAGACGTTTTACGAGGGGATAGTCTTAGATAAACCATTTTTAATTGAGGAATAATCCTGAACGGGAGGATTTATGGTCAAACCCAAAATTGTAGCCCTGGTTCCGATGCGGCATCATTCACAACGTGTGCCCGGTAAAAACTATCGGATTCTGGCAGGGAAACCCCTCTTTCATCATATATTACATGCGTTGGCGCAGGTCACTGAAATTGAACAGGTGGTTATTGATACCGACAGCCCGGAAGTGATTCAGAGTGCACAGGCTTATTTTCCCAATGTGGCCTTGTTGGAACGCCCCGAGCATTTGCGCGCTGATGATATTCCCATGAATGAAATTTTGATGTACGATTGTTCGCGCTTTTCGGCTGATTTTTATCTGCAAACACACAGTACCAATCCGTTGTTACGTTCCGAGACCATTCGCGGCGCAATTAATAAGTTGATTAATGTTTACCCGGCGTATGATTCCTGTTTTTCCGTGACACGTCGCCAGACTCGTCTTTGGGATGAATTGACCCGTCCGATCAATCATAATCCGGCGATTTTATTACAAACCCAGGATTTGCCGCCTGTTTACGAAGAAAACTCCTGTTTTTATATTTTCAGACAGGATACATTAAAAGCACGCCGCAACCGCATTGGCGAACGGCCTTTAATGTATGAAGTAAACCCGGCAGAAGCGTGGGATATTGATGAAGAAGTCGATTTTTTGATGGCAGATTTATTAATGCGCCACCGTTTGGATCAAATTTAAACCCCCCGATTGGGTATATCATTTTTTAAGAGAGCCCCTTATGCAAACCATTTTATTATCTGCCCCTTATATGATTCCGTTTGTGGAACGGTTTGTTCCCATTCTGGAACATTATTCTTTAAAAGTGATCGTTCCTGAAGTGCACGAAAGGATGTCGGAAGAAGAAATTCTGGCTTATGCGGGGCAATTTGACGGCACGATTTGCGGCGACGACCGTTATTCCGAGCGGGTTCTGCAAGCCTGTTTGCCGAAGTTGAAAGTAATCTCCAAATGGGGCACCGGCATTGATTCGATAAATCGCGAGGCTGCCGCCCGCTTCGGTATTCAGGTAAGAAACACGCCAAATGCCTTCACATTACCGGTTTCCGATTCGGTGATGGGGTATATCCTGTCGTTTGCCCGCCAGTTACCCTGGATGGATGATGAAGTAAAGGCGGGCCGTTGGGAAAAATTAATGGGACGCTCGTTAAGTGAATGTACCCTGGGCGTGATCGGTGTGGGTAATGTGGGCAAAGCTGTATTACGCCGGGCGCGCGGTTTTGGCATGAAACTGCTGGGAAATGATATTGCCCCGGTAGCGCCTGAATTCATTGCCGAATACGGCGTGGAAATGACCGATTTGCAAGATTTGTTGCAGCGCTCGGACTTTGTCAGCACCAATGCCGATTTAAATCCGACCAGCCATCACATCATGAATGCCCGGACACTGGCAATGATGAAACCGACAGCGGTATTAATCAACACTGCTCGCGGTCCGCTGGTTGATGAAGCCGCACTGGCGGCTGCCCTGCAACGGAAACAAATTGCAGGCGCAGGTATGGATGTTTTTGAAGTTGAGCCATTGCCGCTTGACTCACCCTTGCTCAAAATGAAAAATGTTTTACTGGCGCCGCATAACTCCAATTCGAGCCCGGCAGCCTGGGAACGGGTGCACTGGAATACCATTCGCAACTTGTTGGATGGTTTAAATATTGCGCACGATGATCTTGAGGCTTTACAAAACAAACGCTAAACGCGGGTGTAAAGCATGAAAAAAGAAACCTTCTGGAATAAAGTTTTTCCCTGGCTGATGCTGGTGCTGGTTGCAGCACTGGTTTACCTGCCGTTGGCCGGACAGTTGGGATATTACAAAGATGACTGGCATGTAACCTGGTCCGGCACCGAACGCGGAGCGGCTTCGATCATCGATTTACATCTGAATGACCGCCCCGGTATGGGCGTGGTTTATGCCGGTCTGTTTGCCGTTCTGGGAAATTCACCGCTAAACTGGCAGTTGTACGCCTTTTTAATCCGGGTGGTTGGGGGATGTTTGTTCCTGTGGATTTTGTGGTTGATTAATCGTGATTTTAAACGCGAGAACCTGCTGGCGGCGCTTTTATTTGTGGTTTACCCCGGCTTTTTGCAACAGCCTAACGCCAGTTCATATCAATGTCACCTGACCGGTCTGGCTTTTGGTCTTTTTTCCATTGTTTTAAGCCTGCAAACCGTGTTTGCCCGCACGAAAATGGAACGTGCGGTGCTGGCGGTTTTTTCGGCTTTATCTGGCATGGCCTGTTATTTTATGATGGAATATATGATCGGCCTGGAAGGGCTGCGCCTGGTTTTGCTGGTTTATCTGCTTTATCCGCGGTTTAAAACCCTAAAAAACCTGCTGAACAAAACCTTATTTTTATGGCTGCCCAATCTGGTCGGGCTTGCGGCTTTTTTGGGCTGGCGTTTGTTTTTCTTTAAGAGCGCTCGTTCGGTAACGGATGTGGGCCTGCTGAGTAAATCTTACCTGGCCGATCCGTTTGGCATGCTGGTGCGCTTTTGTTTTGAAACTTTAAAAAGTTATATTAATGCTCTTCTGGGGGCCTGGCTGGTTCCATTTTACCAGGTGACCCTTCGAGCGGCTTACCTGGACCTGGCGATCAGTTTGGGGCTGGCGGCCGTGGTGTTTGTGACGGTCTGGTTTTACTGGAAAAATGTGCCCCTGCAAGACCAGGGGAAACTGCACCCTGCGCCTTTGTTGTTAATCAGCGCGGGACTATTGGGGGCGCTGCTGCCGATTATTCCGGTGATTTTATCTTATCGCCAGATCGAGTTTCAAGATACATTTGACCGGTATACCCTGCCCGCTTCTATGGGAGTGATGCTGGTTTTAATTGGGTTAAGTATGTTAATTAACTCAAGAGCCCGGTTGTGGATATT
>JAJTBH010000251.1 GCA_021287005.1 Anaerolineae bacterium | reverse complement strand
CAACTACGCTACCAGGCGCAATATGAGCAACGCTGAGCGGCGGCGCATCATATGGCTTATACCGGATTTCCACTTCTCCTTTAAGCAATATATAAAAATATAAAGCAGGCTGTCCTTGTTGGAAAACAGGTGTGTTTTTCGGAAATCGGCACAACTGGAAGAGCGGTTCTATGTGGTCGATCTGCTCTTTGCTCAGACCCCTGAAAACAGGCAATTGAGCATATCGTTCATCAAACATTGTCCACATCTTAACCGAAGGTCAAATTCCTTTGTAGTGGCAATTATCCTAAATCAAATGACAATCATCATTGAACGATTATGATAACAATGGTAAATAATGTGATGATAAATGTAACTTTTCCGCTTGCGTCGCATCAAAGAGTTAAACATTAAACAAGGAGATTTTTTCAATATGGAAATGTTAATTGATTTTCCCGGCGGATCGCGGGTTGATGCCCATTTTGGACCTTATACGGTAAAAACCGATCAACCCGGCATGAGTGGTCCGGGGTCGGCACCTACCCCCTTTGCCGTATTTTTATCATCCATCGGCACCTGTGCCGGGATTTTTGTGTTGGGTTTTTGCCAGCAGCGCGGACTGCCGACAGAAGGCATCCGGATTATTCAACGCGCCCATACGGACCCGGCCACGCATATGGTTGGTAATATCGATCTTGAAATTCAAGTGCCGCCGACTTTTCCCGAAAGATATCGTGAAGCCCTGGTGCGCAGCGCGGAATTATGCGCAGTAAAACGTCACCTGGAAAACCCGCCAACATTTAATACGTATACCCAGGTAGTTGAATAAACGAACTTTTCTAAAATTGGGAAAATTTGATAAAAATGCCGGGCGATTAATTCGCCCGGCTAAATTTTTATCCGTTATTCGTTTGTTTTTGTCTTTAGGGTTTCGCCAGCCAGTTTTTCGAGGATGTTTATCACGGCCGAGTTATCCAGGTTTTCAAACCCATTTTGCAACATGGCGTTATATAACTGTGCATCCACGGCAGCCGAAGGCAACGGTATGCCATATTGGCGGGCGGTTTCGAGCACAATATTCAGATCTTTAGCCTGCATGTAAGCTTTAAAACCGGGTTGGCGGTTGCCTTCAAATAAACGCGGGGGTTTTACATCCAGGGTCCAGCATTGGGCGGCGCCGCCGCGAATGGCTTCAACCACTTTAACCGGGTCTGCACCCGCTTTTTGAGCGAATAAAAGCAGTTCACCCATAGCCACCATCTGGGCTGCGACCATAATCTGATTGGCTGCTTTGGCAATTTGACCGGCGCCTGCATCACCAACATGAGTGACACTTTTTCCCATCGCTTGAAAAACGGGCATCACCAGATTGAGGGCTTCGACCGGGCCGCCAACCATGATCGCCAGGGTGGCATTTCGTGCACCGATATCTCCGCCGCTGACCGGGGCGTCTAATGCCAGAATGCCTTTTTCGGCTAATTTTTCCGCAATCAGACGCGCGCTGGCAGGTTTGATGGTTGAGTTGTCAACAAAAATTAAACCGGGATGCGCGCCTTGAAGAATTCCGTTTTCGCCCAGCGCGACTTTTTCGACATCGGGTGAATCGGGTAGGTTGGTGAAAACAACATCCACGGCCGCAGCGACTTCGGCCGGTGAAAAAGCGGCAATGGCGCCTTCTTTAACCAATTCATCCACTGATTGACGACTGCGATTATGTACCACCACTTCAAATCCGGCTTTTAAAATATTGCGGGCGATTGATTTGCCCATCAATCCCAGACCAATATAACCCACTCGTTTAATTGATGTCATTTTAATGATCCCTTCGCTGGCTGAAAACTCTGCGCGGATTTACCTTCGTTTGAAGTTTTTGAAATTATATATTGTCACCGCACAATAAAATGATTTTACCACTGACTGAAGCCGTTCCCAGCAGGCGTTGTGCTTCGGCTGCCTGGTCGAGCGGCAAGGCGGCAGCAATGATGGGGTTGATTTTGTTTTGGTTAAGCAGGGTGAAAATATTTGCGAGGTCGTTTTTAAAAGAGGCCAGGTCTTTTTTCTTTTCATCCCCAATTGAATAAAAACGGACTTTTTTACCCTGAAGGCTGATGAGAGGCATTAACAAAAATGTCAGGGCGGTCTGTGTGCCGTTAATTTTCCCCTGTTGGAATGCGTTCAAAAAACCATAACTGATTAAACGCCCGCCACGGTGTAATACCCGCGCTGACCGCAATAAATTTGTACCTCCAACACCGTCAAAAACTGCATCGAGTCCTTTGCCGTGTGTTTCGGTTAATACTCTACCAACAAAATCTTCATTCCTGTAATCAATCGGTTTTGCATTTAACGAACGAAGAAGATCATGTTTGGCGCGTGAAGCGGTTGCATAAACGGTAAGGTTTGAGAGTTTTGCAAGTTGTAAAAGAGCCGTGCCGACCCCTCCGGCAGCGCCATGAACCAGGATGCTTTCACCGGGCTGGATTTGAGCGAGTTTGTGCAACATTTGCCAGGCAGTGACATAATTTAATATGGATGCTGAAGCCATAAGCGGGTCCGCACCTTCAGGGACAGGAACCAATTCGGCTGCCGGAAGATTGATATAAGTGGCATAACTTCCGGTTACAGTTAATGCTGCAACACATTGGCCGGGGGTAAACGGGCTGTCAACGGCGCCGGCTTTTACCACTCGGCCGACCATGTCGTAACCGGGTGTGAAAGGAAAAGCGGGGGCGGCGGGGTAAGCGCCAAGACGCATAAGAATATCGGCAAAAGCCACACCGCAGGCGATTACCTGGATACATACTTCGTTCTGCCGCGGTTCGGGCAAGTTTACATCGAGCGGCTGAATGACATCCAGACCGCCTTGATTAAGATACTGCATTTGATGGGTTTTCATAGAATCACGCTTTTTGATTGATTAAATTTTTAATAAAAAGACTTATTATTTTGCGGTAAACAAGTTGTGGCTCGGCAAACATGGCGCGTGTTGCCTGGCGCTGCAAAGAGGCGATGCCATGCACCAGGGCCCAACATGAAAACGTAATTTCTTCAAGGTTTAGACCGTTGGAATAATCATTTGCATTCTGCAAACAGGTTTCTTTTAGAATCTCTGCAAGTAACCGGAAAGAGGTTCCGCCATTTTCATCCAATGGCTGTGCTTGCTCCAGGCGGGGTGCAGGTGCATTAATAAAAAGTTGGTAAAGTTGCGGGTTTCTCTCTGCAAAATTAATGTAAACCATTCCCACCTCGAGCAGCTTTTGATCCGTTTCACAGTGTTGGATGGTTTTTTCCATTTCTTCTGTTAACATCCGGTCTGCCTCAATTACTAACGCCGACAATAAGGCTTCCTTACTGGCGAAATATTCATACAAGGCGGCGGGTGTATAGTCAATCTGGCGAGCAATTTCGCGCAGTGAGAGACCTTCCAGACCCTGTTGAGATAATAATTCCAGGGCTGTGTCAATAATGGTCCGTCGCATTCTAAGCGCACGTCTTTCTCTGGGGAGATTTGATAATTTATCCATGTTTATATTCCTAACACTGTTAAAATTATATACAATATTAGAATTAAGTCAAGAGCCCACTTAACGACTTGTTTAAGTGGGCTCTTGATTGGAATAATAATCAAAACCGGAAAATTAAAATGGCGTTACGTGACAAAATCCTGAAATTTAAAAGTGATAAACATGGTGACAAATTGGATGATTAGAAGGATGGTAATCCAGTCTTTGCGGTTTTTAAACAGACTGCGGATTTCACGACTGGCAAAAATACAAAAAAAAGTGGTAATAAATGCCCACTGGCGGGCTACTTCACCCGCTCCTTCACCCGAGACCAATAAAGCAAACATGGTGAGCAGCATGGCCATTGAATAAAGTGTAACGCTTAAATCCCGTTCTTTCCATGCGGTAATGATAAAACGCAGCCCGCCTGATAAAACCAGAAAAAAGAGCGGCAGCCCGATCCATAATGCATAACTGAGAACGTTAACATAAAGCACACTCAAACGCTGGTCTAAACTGGGTAAATAACTGTTCTGAGCGCTGACACCAAAACGATTAAAGAAATCGTCGCGATAGTGGGTAGACATAGCATGAACAAAACGCACAATGGGGTCATAATTCAAGAACAGCAAAAACAGAACATAAAACAGAATTACACCGCCCAAAAAACCAAGGCCAAGGCGTAAAATAGTTTTAAATTCGGTTTTGCCACGTTGAAGGAAAAAAAAGAAACCCAGAGCTGCGGCGAGAGGCAGCAGGGCAACCAGAGAAAATGAACAGAAGACTGATATATATAATAAAATTCCTGAAAGAAAAGCCAGCAAAAGGGATTGTCTTTCAAAAGCAAAAACCATCAGGCAGGCGGTGCTGATAAAAAGCAGAGGAAATAAAACCTGGTCCAGAAACAGTGGCATGAGCATGATTAAGGGACTGGACAGGTAAAAAATGCAGGCCAGGAAAGCGTTTCGTTGACCTAACAGAAGGCGCGCCAGGAAAAACATGGGGATGAGTGTTAAAAACGAAATTAATGGGTAGACAAACGATGCAAAGGTAGTTAACCCCAACAAACGTTCGTTAAAAGTATGATCCGGAAAAAATATGGCAGAAACTTTTTGGGTGAGAATATAAAAAGTGAGCATACCCGGCGGTTTGGTTTGTACGTACCCATTCTGACCGTAATAATTTTCGTATTCGGAGATGGCTTTAAATAAATCGGGTTGGTCACTGGCGTGTTGGGCATAAATAACATGACTGGATGTGGCATATTTAAGTCTTAATGATTCAAAACCGTCTCCCTGGATGTAACCGAATCCGGCCTGGAAAACGTAACCGGTTAAAATTAAAACCAATAAATTCAACCACGTTCGTTCGGGGTGTTTTAAGACCCATCCAATGGCGGCAGCCATTAATACCAACATGGGAATAAATAACAAATCGTTTAGCCCAAATGTTTTTTCGTGAAACTGCCAGAACCAACCGGGGATGGAAATTAATAAATCCAGACGGAAGATTAAGATGATCCAATGCGCCAGAATAAACCATCCGGCCAGCATGAAGGCAAAAACTTTCAGGGTATTGGCGTTCCATAATATGGCCGGGTATGAAGCGGGATGACTGTAAAATAATAAAACCAAAACTTGAAGGCAAAATAACATGGCCCAGACGATCATGGATTGTATGCGTTCAAAAATAAACGGAAGTGGAACCAGGATGATGGCATCGGGGCGGTTAAAAAGATAAAAAAGATAACACCCGGCAAAAAATAGGCCGATCAGCATGACTGAAAAAGTTGCAAGGCACTGCCCTTGATGCAGCCAGTTATACAGATATTCCCCCCATCGATTCTTTACGGTTCGGTTGCTCGCGGTGATTAATGCCAGAATTAAAACCAATAATACCGGCACAGATGCCAGACCGCCGCTAATAATTCTCTGCAATGAAAGCCCGAACATCCAGACGTTTTTATCCATGGAGGGGGTTTGGAATATAAAAATGATTGCAAAAAAACCTTCAAGGGCAGATAAACCCAGTAAAAAAGGCAATCCCCGTGTGAATTTTTGAAGAGGGGTATTTTTTTCCAAGGTGATCAATCCGATCTAATTGAAGGTGTAAAGAAATTAAATTATAACCTACTCCGGGGGAGCTTACAGGTCTGGGGGCTAATGGGAGAAGGTTGGTATAATAAACGGGTTATAAATTCTGATAAAAATCGGTTTAAATATCCTATGAGTGAGACAACAGAGTCAACAGTAAAGTCGGCCAATCGCCAGATTGCAAAAGCAGCCGGGACGGTAATGATTGCCATCGTTATCAGTAACCTGGTTGGTCTGGCGGCCAAAATATTAACAGCCGGCGCTTATGGAACGGGGGCTGAAAGTGAAGCATTGTTTGCCGCC
>JAJTBH010000250.1 GCA_021287005.1 Anaerolineae bacterium | reverse complement strand
AAACCAGAATTTTCTGACGGATGGTCCGTGCGAATTTCATCTCGGTGTTTAGACCTTTGCCGGATTGTTCCTGTTGTTTATGGTCCAGGCGCGAATAAAACCATGTGATAAACACTGTAAAAGCCAACTGCACCAGAGACATCACTCCCGCCACGGGCAAATTAAGCAATTGAACGGCCTGGATATAAATTTCAACTTCCAGCGTCGCCAATCGCCCACCCCCCAATAACAAAACCACACCGTAACTGGTAAAGTCAAACAAAAAAACCAGTAAAGCTGCCGAAAAAATATAGGGGCGTACCATTGGCAAAGTGACTTTCCAAAAAGCCTGCCAGGGCGAAGCTCCCAGGCTGCGGGCTGCCTGCTCCAGGCGAATATCCATTGCAGCCCACCCGTTGCCAACCACGCGCAGCACCACAACGGTATTATAAAAAACATGCGCAAGCAAGATCGCCCAGATGGAATTTAAAAGTTGCAGAGGCGGCAGGCTGAGATTAAATAAACGCATCAAAACGATGTTAATCCAACCCTGCGGGCCAATTAAGGTATTAAAACCGACCGCTACCACCACAGTCGGCAAGATAAAGGGCACCATCAATAAAGCTTTTAATACCTTTTTACCGGGAAAATGATACGTGCCGAATAAATAAGCGGCCGGCAGGCCGATGATAAGCGTTAACAGGGTTGACACGCCTGCCTGCCAGATGGTAAACCACAATACATCTCCCAAGCGAACCCAGACCAGGCTGTTAAAACCCTGTGTTACCGCCTGTAAAAAGATAACTCTAAAAATATTAAACAGTGGAAAAAAGAAGAAAAACAGGAGAAAAATTAAAGGCAGCAGCCCTATCCCCCCCGTGAGGAGGATAGAACTGCGCAATTTCAGATTCTGCGTTAACCGCTTAATCACTTAAGCATAACTCCGCGCCATGCTTCGATCCAGGCATCCCGGTTGGCCTCGATATCATCCGGGCTAACCACAGCCGGTTTTTCGGGAATCTGATTGTACTTGGTGAAAACTTCCGGTAAAGCAGCATCGGAATTAACCGGGAAGACGAACATTTGTAAGGGAATATCTTCCTGGAAGGTTTTACCCAGCATAAAATCGATCCATTTTTCTGCCATTTCACGGTGTTGGGTGCCTTTTAATATACCCACAAACTCCACCTGGCGAAAACAGGTGTTTTCACCAACCACGGATGCCGTGGGAGCGTCATCCAGTGGTGTTTCGGCATAAACAACTTCCACTGCCGGGCTGGACCCATAAGATACCACCATCGGTTGTGGTCCCTTGCCGGATGAAGCGCTAAATTGGGTATAGTAGGCCGTCTCCCAACCATCGGTCACCACAACGCCGTTATCCTTCAAACGCTGCCAGTATTCCAGGTATTTGTCGGGTCCATACTGCGCCACTGTCGCCAGCAAAAATGCCAGGCCCGGCGAAGATGTGGCCGGATTTTCAATCGCCAGCAGGCCCTTATATTCGGGTTTGGTCAGGTCTTCCAGCGATTGGGGAACGGTTAAGCCTTTTTGCTTAAAATAAGCTTTATCGTAATTAATACAGACATCGCCGTAATCAACCGGAGTCAGGTTGTGATTGGTATCCAGGTCAAATTGTTTATCCACACTTTGTAAAGCGGGCGATTGGTAAGGTTCAAAAATATCCGCTTTTAATGCACGCGACAAAAAGGTATTGTCAACGCCAAAAAATAAGTCGGCCTGTGGATTATCTTTGGATAAAATGGCCTTATTGAGTGCCAGGCCTGCATCGCCGCTTTTGATGATGGTTAACTTAACATTATTGGCTTCTTCAAACGCTTTAATCACTTCTTCACTGGCGGCAAATGAATCATGCGTCATGATGGTTAACGTTTGCGGTTGTGCCGCTTCGGCAACGGCTTCGGCAGGGGTGGCTGTGGAAACAGCCGGGGTAATCACATCCGCCGGGTTAACCGTTGCGGTGGCTTCCGGCGCAGCCGGTGCAGCCGGTGTGGCAGGGGCAGCGCAGGCTGATAAAACCATTGCTGCCACCACCAATACAAAAATACTTTTAATTACTGTTTTCATTCTTTTCTCCTATTCTGTTCGTGTATGAATACACAATAAAACACCAGAGTCGATTGAAACGCTGGCTCTGGAATTTAACATCACATTACTGATCCCGCGTGTTTTTTCAGGATACAGAATCTCAAAGTTGAGGGGATATTTGAGGGCTTCCGTTTTTACACTCATAACAACCCCGCCCCACGGAATTAACGAGACTACATCACCGGCCCGCCCCTCAATCTCACTGGTATTATGGATAAACCACACGACCTCCTCACCATCATCCAGGCGTACGTCCAGGTTTGCCAAAACAGGCAGGCTTAACAAACCAATATTGCCCAGCGTTTGATCCAGGCGGCCGCCCAGAGCAGCAACAATGACAATTTTTTGGCAGCCTTCTTCAACGGCCAGGTTGATTGCCAGTTCAAGGTCGGTTTCATTTTTATCGACCGGGTATTTTTTTAACCGGCTGCCATTTTGTTTAAATTCATTTAACAATTGGGGTGGAATGGAATCCAGATCGCCCACAATAAATGCCGGAATCAGTTCCATCCGCCTGAGGTAAATTCCCCCGCCATCGGCTGCGATTAATAAATCTTCAGGTTGAATCAACGACCTGATGACTTCTCCATTTTTCAGTGTACCGTTTGCAAAAATAAAAGCTCTTTTAGGTTGCATAAAAAAACCACCGCCGATGAAGGGGTGGTTTTAATAACCGAATACGTACATGTCCCTCCGCCGGCATTATCCGGATCAGGTGATGCGGGTCGAAGACTTTCGTCTTCCTCTCAGCCCTTTTTTGGGCTCCCCGTTATTGATGTTTTATTGATAAAGAGTATAAAAGAAAATTATCTATTTGTCAAATAATTACCCTGATAATTAAACCGCTTTTCTTTTTAAATTTAACTGCAATACAAAAAAATTCACTGATAACCCATCATTATTATGGTTTTATTTATCAGGTTTAATATAAGAGCCTTTATGAACCAACCAATTTTAACGGAAACGGCGAATCCATTCCTCTTTTAATTGTAATGCACGTGGACTTTCCCCCGATTTTAAGGCTAGAAAATCTGCCATGAGCCGGTTAAATTTATTACTTTCCTCAAGCATGGGAAAATGTCCCGATTCTTCAAATAATATTCCGTGATAGTTTTCGGGCAGTTTTGCGATTTCATCGGCTGTCGGCGGTGGGATAAGCGTATCATTCTGACCGTTTACCAACAGGCAGGGAATTTTTAAATTCTCCCAGGCGCCCCACAGCAGTTCAACGGGCAGGTTTTCAAAGGAGCCGCTTAACGCTTTTGGGCTGGTACGCCCGGCTTCCAACAATACAGGCTCATTACCCGGGTTATGCGGCAGGGTTGTCTCGGCCAACAAAGCGGGTGAATCATTGCGTAGACGCAGGTCAAATCCGGTTTGCGACATGGGATATGAGATGATCATTAATCGATCAACCAGGTTGGGGTGGTTTATCGTAAAATGCATGGCGACCAAAGCCCCCAGGCCATGCGCAATCAATGCGATCCTCCCGATGCCCATCTCTTCCAAAAAACCATCCAACAGGGACGATTGTTGAAGAATGGAATAATCTTCATTTTCTTTGGTTGTGTCGCCAAAACCCCAAAAATCAATAGCATAAGCGCGATAATTGGCTGAAGCGGCCTGAAGACTGGGAAACCAGTAACGCCAGGACCCGATCCAACCGTGCAAAAAGATCAGGGGTTTTCCGCGTCCCAGAACTTCATAATGCATCATTTTATTCTTCAACAGAATAACGCTCATGTTAAATCACCCGATAAATGTAGACTATTCTACTCCGAAAAACATTTTCCAACAAACTAAACTTCGCGCAATAATTCTCGTACACTGGATATTAATTCATCGGGTGCAAAAGGTTTTAACAAATATTCGGTTGCGCCCATATTTAACCCGGTCTGAATTTCTGCTTCCTGACCTTTTGCCGATAAAAACACCACCGGAATGTGTTGGATACGTTCGTCCTGTTTAATTTTTTGACAGGCTTCATATCCCGTCATACGCGGCATACGTACATCCAATAAAATCAAATCGGGCATCTCCCTCGGAACCGCATCCAATGCTTCCTGTCCATCACCAAAAGCCACCACTTCATACCCGGCAAACTTTAATGTAAAAGAAATTAAATCTCTAATATCTTTTTCGTCATCAGCAATTAATATTTTTGCCATCCTCACTCCTCAGACCTGTTGATTGGCAGCGTAAATGAAAAAGTACTGCCTTCGCCGGGAATTCCCGAACTGATAAACCAAATTTTGCCTCCGTGCATTTCCACCAAAATTCGTGAAATTGCCAATCCCAGACCGGTGCCGGCTGTCGCCAGAACCAGGGGGTCTTCTCCCCGGTAAAACCGTTCAAAAATGCGGTGTTGGTCCTTAACCGGGATTCCAATGCCATTATCGGTCACATCCACCTGTATCATGTTGTCAATGACGCTCATCTGAAGGTTTATCTTGCCGTCAGACGGCGTGTAATTATATGCATTTATCAACAAACTATTGATAATCTGGTGAATACGTGCCGGGTCTCCACGCACAACCGGCAGATCCGGCGGTAAAACCATGCGGATATCGAGGGTTTTATTATTTTCTCTGGAACGTACTTTGAGCGCTTCAACCAGTTCGGTGGTTATTTCCATCAAATTGACTGGCTTGTGCGTTAACACAGCCCGGCCTGCTTCAATACGCGAAACATCCAACAAATCGTTGACAAGCACTCCCAGGCGTTCTGTGTTTGATTTCACCACCTGCAAAAACTGCCCCTGCTGCGGGGTGATTTCTCCGGCAGCACCCATCAACATAATATCCACGTATCCTTTAATCGATGTCATTGGCGTACGTAGCTCGTGGCTGACATTGGCGACAAATTCCGATTTTAACCGGTCGACCTGCACTTGATGCGTGATATCGCGGAAAATAGACACAGTGCCCAGAAATACTTCACCCATAATAACCGGTGCCAGTGAAACCAGTACCACCCGGTTATTTTCCAAATTCAGTTGTTCCGAATATAAATCACCCGATTGAAAAGAATTGGGGGCCGATGACCACCGGCGGATGGTTTCCGTCCAACGGCCGGCCACGCTGCCGAAGAAAGCAAAAAATTCGTCCAGGTGTTTATCCAAAACATCCGCTGAAGCCAGGTCCAAAATACGTTCGGCCGAATTATTAAACAAGGTAATAATATTATCCGAATCGGTTACCAACACACCATCCGCCACGGCTTCGAGAATGGCAAAGGAACGACTGGACGCGATTTCTTCATTTCGCAGCATATCAATCAGGCGCTCGGCCTGTTCATTGGAAATTTCGTATAATTCGGCATTGTTCATGGCTACGCTGATCTGGCGTGCCGCCGATTGCGCCAGGCGAACATGATCTTCATTAAAGGCATTCTTCTGACGATTAAGCAGCAACAGACTTCCAATAATTTGATCGGTTAATAATAGCGGTACGGCAATGGCACTGCGGAAAACGATATCGGCTTTATTTTCGACTTCAAAACGGTCATCCGCACTTAAATCCGCAATCAGTAAAGGCTCCTGCCGGTGTAAAAACAGATTGATATTGGCCTGATCTGATTGAAAAGCGAAGGGCTGCTCGGCTGCCCTGGCCAGATCAATCAAGTGTAAACCTGCGTCATAATGTCTTGATGTTCCATCCGACAATAAAATCAAACTTTGTTCGGCGCCCAAAGAATCATTCAAAATCGTCAGGGTATTTCCCAATACCTGTTCGGTTTCAAGGCTGGCTGATAATTCCGTGGTGATACGTAACAAAGCTTCCGTATATTGATGTTCTTTTTG
>JAJTBH010000249.1 GCA_021287005.1 Anaerolineae bacterium | reverse complement strand
GATGCGCCCCGTAAAGGTCATGGCAGCCTGATGGCGTGCCAGGCGGGTGGGCAGTACACAGTCAAATATATCGACGCCACGTAAAATTCCATTGATTAAATCTTCAGGCGACCCGACCCCCATCAAATAACGGGGTTTATTGGCCGGCAGCAGCGGGGTCACAACCTCTAACATGGCGTGCATTTCGGTTTTTGACTCACCCACCGACAAACCGCCAATGGCATGACCGGGAAAATCCAGAGAGGAAATAAAACGCGCCGATTCACTGCGTAAATCCGGGAAAACACCACCCTGAACGATGCCAAACAAAGCCTGGTCGGGGCGCGTTTTAGCCTGCAAACAGCGCTCTGCCCAACGGTGCGTGCGCTGCATGGCTTTAATATTATATTCACGATCATGAGGCGTGGCGCATTCATCGAAAGCCATGATAATATCGGCTCCCAATTTTTCTTGAATGTTGATCGATTTTTCAGGGGTTAAACGGTGCATCGAACCGTCGATATGGCTCTTAAACGTCACCCCTTCTTCGTCAATTTTGTTCATATCCGATAATGAAAAAACCTGGAAACCGCCCGAATCAGTCAGCATGGGACGTTTCCAGTTCATAAATTTATGCAAGCCGCCCATCTCAGCCACCAGTTCTTCGCCAGGGCGTAAGTACAAATGGTAGGTGTTCGCCAAAACCAGCGAAGCGTTGATTTCCTCCAGTTGAGCGGGTGTAACGGCTTTAACTGTGGCCTGCGTTCCTACCGGGGCAAATATCGGCGTCGGGATGGGTCCGTGCGGTGTATGAAATACTCCGGCGCGCGCCGCTCCCTCCTGTGCAATCAGATCAAAGGAAAAAGAATTCATGCGCAGAATTATACCTCAGAACCCCCTTTCAACCTTGCGAGCCTGCTTTTTCAAGAGTATACTGACTCCATGATGGGTGAAAGTTCACCGTATACCTCCTGGTTGGAAATCAACCTTAACGCCATTCAAAATAACGTGCGACAGTTTAAACGGCTCACCAATAAAGCCGTGATGGCCGTACTCAAGGCCAACGCATACGGACATGGCGTGACGGGTGTGGCTCGGGCCGTTGCAGAAGCGGGCGCCGATTGGTGCGCTGTTGCCCGTCTCGAAGAGGCCCTCGCGCTGCGCAAAAAAGGCATTAACCTGCCCATACTCGTATTGGGTTATACACAGGTTGAATGTATTCCGGCCGCCATTGAACACGATATCAGCCTGGCCGTTTTTGATGCGGCCGTCACGCAACAATATCTTGAAAAAATCCAGCAGCACGGCGGCAGACTCAAGGTGCACGTTAAGATCGATACCGGCATGGGGCGTCTGGGTCTTTTTCCGCAGGAAGGTTTAGATTTTATTTCCTGGTTGCAACAGCAGCCCGGTATTGAAGTGGAAGGGCTTTTTACCCACTTTGCCCGCGCTGATGAACCCGCTCTGATCACAACACCACAGCAAATAAAACTTTTTAAAGAGTTGGTTCAACGTTTGGAAGCCGCCAATCGGCGACCGCGCTGGGTGCATGCCTGCAACTCAGCCGGTGTATTTAATTATCCTGAAGCTTATTTTGATATGGTGCGCCCCGGCATTTCACTTTACGGCTTGAACCCCTCGGCCGAAACCCAAATACCTTCAGACTTTTCACCCGCCTTGACCTGGAAAACCCGCCTGGTTTCGGTTAAAAATTACCCGCCCGGTTATGGCATCAGTTATTCACACATTTACACCACCAGCGCCAATGAACGCATTGGTGTGATCGCCATTGGTTATGCCGATAACTACCGGCGTACCAATGGCAACATCGCCCTGGTTGCCGGCAAACGCGTGAACGTGGTTGGCAGGGTTTGCATGGACCAGAGCATGGTACAGTTAGACAGGCTGCCCGAAGCGCGCGTCGGTGATGAAGTAGTGTTAATCGGACACCAGGCTGACGCATTTATTTCGGCGGATGAAGTAGCCGCCATCTGGAAGACGGCCAATTATGAGGTAGTGGCCAATCTGGCCGACCGTCTGCCCAGAATTTATGTTTAATGGAACAGGAGTACAATAACGGTGGCTTTTCCTATGGATAAAATATGGGAAGTTGCAGAAAAAGTTCCTGCATCTATCCGTCAAGACCTGGGCGATTACCCGCTCATTCTACAGCAATTATTATTTAATCGTGGCATCACTTCCGCCGCCGAAGCGGAGGTTTACTTAACCGCTTCCGGTTCCATGTACTCTCCCTTCCGCATGCTCGACATGCAGCCGGCCGTGGAACGAATTTTTAAAGCCGTCGACAACGCCGAAAAAATCGCCATTTACGGCGATTATGATGTGGATGGCGTTACCGCCACCGCCCTGCTGGTGCAGATTCTGCGCGAATATGGCGCCGAAGCCCGCGGTTATATTCCCAACCGTTTCGACGAAGGTTACGGCCTCAACATTGAAGCGATCGATTTTCTGGCTGCCAACGGCATCAGCCTGGTCATAACCGTCGACTGCGGCATTCGTTCGCCCAATGAAGCCGAACATGCCCGCGCCATTGGTCTTGATTTAATCATCAGCGACCACCACGAACCCAAAGAGGTTGTGCCGCACGCCGTTGCCGTGATCTGCCCCAAACAGGCCGGTGACGAATATCCCGAAAAAAACCTGGCCGGCGTCGGCCTGGCTTATAAAATTGCCGAAGCCCTGCATCTCACCCGCCCCCTGCGTGACATCACCCCCGAAGCCTGGTTGGACCTGGTGGCGGTAGGCACCGTGGCCGATATTGTGCCGCTGATTGGCGAAAACCGAGCCCTGGTTAAAACCGGCTTGCGCCAACTGCGCACCGGCAAACGCCAGGGGCTGTTATCCTTAACCGGCGCGGCCGGCTCCACTCCGCAAATGCTCACGGCGCGCGACATCGGTTTCACCCTCGGCCCGCGCCTCAACGCCGCCGGGCGGCTTGAATCGGCCCTGGCTTCGTTTGACCTGTTAATGGCTACCGACGTGGAAACCGCCGGTCTGCTGGCGCAAAAACTGGATGATCAAAACAAACAGCGCCAGGAAATGACCCGTCAGATGCAGGAAACCGCCGAAGGCCTGGCCGGCGTGAAAGACGATGACCTGATCGTTTTTGCCGCCAGCCCCGACTTTAACATGGGTGTGGTCGGCCTGGTGGCTGCCCGCCTGACCGAAACGCATTATTTACCCTCCGTGGTGGGCGCCTTCGGTGAAGAATTTACGCGTGCTTCCTGCCGCAGCATTCCCGAATTTCACATCACCCACGCGCTGGATGAATGCGCCGACCTGTTTGAGCGCCACGGCGGCCACGCAATGGCGGCCGGTTTCACCGTGCGGAATGAGCGCCTGCCCGAATTGCAGGAACGCCTCAAAATCATCGCGCAACGTGAACTGCTCGGACGTGAATTAAAACCGGTCTTAAAAGCCGATATGGAAATTGCCCTTAAAGACCTGAAACCCGAAGTATTAAAACTGATCGACGCCCTCGAACCCACCGGTCACCAGAACCGCGAGGCGCTGTTTGTCAGCCGCCATTTAAAGGTGGTTCGCTACCGCACGGTAGGCAGCGACCAGCGCCACCTGCGCCTGACCGTCAGCGACGGTTTTGTCACCTACGACGCCATTGCCTTCCGCATGGGTCATTTTGCCGGGCAAATGCCCGAATACGTCGATTTAATGTATGCCTACGAACGGAATGTTTTTCAGGGACGTGAGAGTTTGCAGTTGAATGTGCGCGATCTAAAGGCAGCTTAGGCGAAGTAAAAGAGAAATCGGTCAGATAAATCCTCCATACCAGCCTAAATCCTTATGACATTACTCAATCGGGTATAATGTTTTATAGTGTTCCAATCACCTGCGTGAATAAAAATTAATTCTTTTACCACCAGAAACAAAAATGATTTCCTGAACAATTAAGGATATTTCCCGATTCCATGAAAATAGCTTATGTATCGGCTAACGATCTTCTTGGGCAACAATTTAATGGCCTACAACTCACGCATGCCCTCCGAAAACTAAACATCGATGCACGATTATTCGTCTATATGGCAAATGGGAATTGGCCGGAAGGTATTAAAGAACTCTGGAATCCTTCGCTTGATTTCCTCAATAGAAATCTTGTCGCGCTTGAAAAGAAATTTTCATCTTATGGCATTTTGCCTGTTTATTCAATTCCGTTCAGCAGCGACAGTTTTGTTAAACAAGCCGACATCATTCATTTACAACTTTTTCACGGATACCCTTTTTTTAGTTTATTAAGTCTGCCACAGCTCAGCCGTCATAAAAAAATCGTGCTGACATTACACGATCCCTGGATGGCGACCGGGCATTGTGTTTACCCTTTGAATTGTGAAAGGTGGAAAACCGGCTGCGGTGCGTGCCCTGACTTAAACCGACCGATAAAAATCGAGAAAGACAGAACCGCTTTTAATTGGAAAATCAAAAAAAATATTTTTGATCATTCAAACATCCAACTCGTTGCCGCCTCAAAATGGACTTTGGATATTATCAAAAATAGCCCCTTATTATCGCGGTTTCCATGCAGCTTAATCCCTTTAGGACTAAACACAAAGATATTTTTTCCCCATGACAAACTGGAGTGCCGGCGAAAATTGGGTATTCCACCCAATCATAAAGTGATTGCATTTCGAAGCGTAAGGGAGCCCAATTACAAGGGTATGTCTTATATCCGTGAAGCACTTTTAAACCTGGATTATCAAGAGCCAATCACTCTGTTGACCGTTAATGATAAAGGTCTGATGGATGAACTATCCGCTAAATATAATATCGTTGAAATGGGTTCAGTCCTTGATCCGGAGGGTATGGCAACCATTTTAAGCGCCTCGGATGTGTTTTTAATGCCATCCATCGCCGAATCTTTTGGAATGATGGCTGTTGAAGCAATGGCCTGTGGCGCCGTTCCAATCGTATTTGAAGGCACACCATTACCCGATGTTATTCATGCACCTGAATGCGGTTTAGCAGTACGGCTAAAGGACATCCAGGCCCTGGGAGATGCCCTTTTATTCCTTTTGGAAAATCCCTCTGACCTTGCGGAGAAAGCTTTAAAAGGCCGAAATCTCGTCCTTCAGGAATATAAAGTCGAAGATTACGTTCGCCGCCACCTCGAATTATATTATTCCCTGGATGCGGGCGCCGGATCGGTGGCAGAATATGAAAAGGTGATTACCGGTTTGGAAAATGCCTGCCGGGATTTTACAATTCCTCAAAAAGAAACGTCCCGAACCTTTCCGATCTGGTGGGAAACAATCAAAAAAATCACAAGATTCTTTCGCAATAATGAAAATCGATAAATGCACCAAATCCACAATAACCTGTATGGATATATAATTCTTTATTGAAAGTGAAGAGATACATGCAATCCTCTCAACCTAAAGTTTCAATTATTATTCCGGTCTATAACGGTGCAAATTATTTGCGTCAGGCAATAGACAGTGCCCTGGCGCAAACTTATACCAACACTGAGGTTCTGGTCATTAATGATGGCTCGACTGATTTAAACGCCACCGAAGATATTATTTTGTCATATGGAGACAAAATTAGATATTTCAAAAAAGAAAACGGCGGTGTGGCAACCGCTTTAAACCTGGGAATCAACAAAATGAGCGGCGATTATTTCTCATGGTTAAGCCATGATGACATGTATCATCCTCAAAAAATTGAAAAACAAATTTCCGAATTAAGAACAATTGATAATCCCAATACCATTTCCGTTTGTAATGTTACCGTCATTAATTCTGAGGGTCAGAAAATTCAATCCAATCACGTTTCAACAAGAGCGCAGCGTTCCATTCGCGTATTTCTGGCTATTGATACTGAAACGGGTTTAAATGGCTGTGCCTTGTTAATTCCTCGCCATCTTTTTGACACTTGCGGCACA
>JAJTBH010000248.1 GCA_021287005.1 Anaerolineae bacterium | reverse complement strand
AGGTAAACCCAAATAATTAAAACACGACGGCCTTTTTACCCATAAAATTTTTTAATACGCCATGAGTAATAATCCTTCTTACTTAACAAAACGAACAAAAAACCAGAGGGTTTATCTCCTCTGGTTTTTAAGATCATAAAAAAACAAATCGCTTAAAGGTAAGAAGCCAATTCTTCAATATTTGTAAAAATCCAATTCGGTTTAATTGAACTGGACTCTGCGTCTGCAAGGCTGGTCACGCCGCTTAAAACCAGGATGGATTTTAACCCGCAGCGAATACCGCCTTCTATATCAGTGTCCAACCGGTCACCCAGCGAGGCAACTTCATTGGCTTGCAGGCCCATCCGTTTTAAGGATATTTCAAAAATGGGCTTTTCCGGTTTGCCCATGATTAATGGAACTTTATCGGTGCTGACTGCCAGTGAAGCCAACACGGCTCCTGCACCCGGCACAATCCCTTCTGCGGTCGGGTAGGAGCGATCCGGATTGGTTCCGATAAAATCGGCTCCGGAGCGAATTAACAGGGTTGCGGTTTTAAGCATTTCGTAAGTTAATCCGCGGTCCATCGTGGCCACCACGGCCTTTACATCTTTATCGGCCAGTTCAAAGCCCGCCTGGCTGATAAGCATTTTTAACGGTGCTTCTCCAACCACATAAATCCGGCTGCCGGGCACATAATTGGCCTTTAAATAATCCACAGTGGCAACCGTGGCATTCACCACTTCATCCAGTTTTATTTCAACGCCTAAACGCGCTGCCTTATCCACAAAACCCTGGAGCGTCTGAGTATTATTATTGGTGGCAAGCACAAACCTGATTTGTTTCTCGCGTAAAACCTCGAAAAAACGCACCAATCCGGGCGCGGGATTATCGCCGTGCCAGAGAACACCATCCATATCGATTATCAAACCACGAATTTTTTTTAATTCATCCAGGCTGTTATGGGTTTGCATTTTTGTTCACATTTCTAGAGATTAGAAACGCTCTCTTTTAAAAAGGCTTCTACTTTGGCAGTTGTCGAAAGAGTCAAAGCATGTTCGGCTATTTTTTCACAATCAGCGCTATTTAAACTGCGCAGCAGTTGTTTTACCGCAGGAATCGATTTGGGCGCCATGGAAAATTCATCCAGGCCCAACCCCAAAAGCAGCGGGGTCCCCAGGGGATCACCGGCCATTTCACCACACAGGCCCACCCATTTTCCTTTGGCGTGTGCAGCGCGAATCGTATGTGCGATCAGGGCAATCACCGCCGGGTGGAACGGACTGGCCAATTTGGCGACTCTTTCGTTGGTGCGGTCAATCGCAATGGTGTACTGCGTTAAATCGTTGGTGCCGATGCTGAAAAAGTCAACCAACTCGGCCAGATGCGAGGCAATCAAAGCCGCCGATGGCACTTCAATCATCATGCCAAACTGCACCTTCTGAGCAATGGTCTTCCCTTCATTTAAAAGGCTCTGACGTGCCTCATCATAGATTGCCCGCGCCATTTCAACTTCTTCAAGATTGGAAACCATCGGCAGCATGATCCGTAAATCACTGTTTATGCCGGCGCGTAATAAGGCGCGCAACTGGTCGCGTAAAATCTCAGGGCGTTCGCTGATCATACGAATGGCGCGCCAGCCCAAAAACGGGTTGGCTTCAGCTTCAATACCCAGGTAGCTGACGCTTTTATCACCACCGATATCCAGGGTACGAACCACCACCGGTCTATCACCCATCACTTCAAATATTTCCGAATAAATTGCCACCTGTTCATCTTCCGTCGGTAACGATTGGCGGTCGAGGTATAAAAATTCGGTGCGTAATAAACCGACGCCTTCAGCTCCGTTTTTCACAGCCTGGCGGGCATCTTGTGCGCTGCCAATATTGGCAACCACTTCCACTTTTTTGCCATCATAGGTCACGGCCGGGTTCTGTGCTGCCTCAAGCATTTTTGTCCATTGAGTCTGGCCTTCAGCCTGTTTTTTGCGCATCACTTCCAGTTCAGCTTCATCAGGGGTAATGCCAATTTCACCGGTCGAACCGTTCAGAACCATGATCGTGCCATTTTGGATTTTATCCATTGGCAGCGGGGCGCTTACCACAGCCGGAACGCCAATGCTGCGAGCCAAAATGGCTGTGTGGGATGTTGGGCCGCCTTTCACCGTACAAAAACCCAGGATTTTGTTGCGATCAAATTGCACCGTATCACTGGGGGTCAGGTCTTCAGAAACTATTATTACCGGTTGATCGGGCAGGCTGATGTCTTCCAGGCGAATACCTGCCAGGCAATATAAAATTCTGCGGCCGACATCCCGAACATCGGTTGCACGAGCTCTAAAATATTCACCTTCCAGAGCCAGCAGCATCTGCGCATAATGTTCAACCACTTGGTTGACACCGTATTCGGCATTTTCTTTTTGAGAAAGGATAGCTTCCTTTAATAATCCCAGTAGTTCTGGATCTTCCAAAAACAGGGCGTGAGCCTGAAAAATTTCCGCTTCGGCCGTACCGCACATTTCCAGGGCTTTGGCTTGCAAAGTTTCCAGTTGTGATTTGGCCATCGCCAACGCGGTTTCAATCCGCTGCCATTCAGCCTGTGCATCGCCGATTGGTTTTTGGTCAACCGATATATGGATCGGGTGGTAAATCCATAAGGGGCCTATGGCAATACCCGATGATGTTGCCAGACCTTTCACTGAATAGCGCATTAGTTTTCTTCCCCAAAATTATTCTCGACCAGTTCTTTTAATGCCGCCAGTGCTTCATTTTCTTTATCGCCACTGGCTTCAACTTCAATAACACAACCCTGATCAACGCCCAAAGTTAATACCGATAAAATGGATTTGGCGTTCACCATCTTCCCGTCGTTAGTTTTGTTGCGTACCATTAAATTACATGGAAAACTGGCTGCGGTTTGTACAAATTTTGAAGCTGGTCTGGCGTGCAGCCCCGCAGCATGGTTAATTGTGATATCTAATTTAGGCATTTTATTTTCCATCCATTATTCTGATAGAGTTTTGACTTCATTTTCAACTAATGTAATATTATTTTTCTTTAAAAGATCGGCGATCCATTGCGGATTAAATGACAATTTTTGTTTTATCACATCCGCACTAACCGGTACCGGCCATAACTCAAGACGATGGGGGACAAAAATACCCCAGGTCTTTAATTCTTTTTCCCAGGTAGGGTATATTTTTTTATAAAGGCCGCCCGATGTAATATTGGGTTTTCGTTTTACTTCTTCTTTACTGAATTCCAGAACCAACAAAGTTGTTTTATTTTCAATATTTCTTAATTGAAAATAGCCGGCCATATAAATTGACAGATAAACAAACAAAATGATGGAAGCAATTACAGGGTTTTGAATAATATAATCAAGAATAATTGCTAAAGGGCCTAACATCGAACGAACAATTGCATCAATCATTTAGATTTTCCTGTGTTAATCATTTATGTTTAGTAAGATTTATTTTGCATCCGGGGCATAAGCCCCGGATGCAAAAGAGTACTGCTTTATAAAAACTATTTCGTTTCGGCGGGACGGCCAGCGATGACTTCCCAGGCAACCTGATTCTTCTTGTAGAAGAAGATCAAAACGCCCAGAACGGCTGTGCCAACAACGACACCGATCCAACCCATTACACCACCGGCCTGGCTGATGTTCAGCAGTAACCAGGTCAGAGGATTGGTACCATCGCAGATGCTGGAAATCAGGGTTGCGCCAGCAGGCATCTGGAATTTGGCATCGATGGCGGCGCTGGTGTGCAGAGGAGCCACAGCGGTACCGATCATTAAACCAACGGCGATGATGATTGTGCCGATGATAACGCCACGCACGATGTTACCACGGGTAACAGGGGCAGCCATGGCTAACATGAAGGGCAGCACGGCCAGGTCAGTGAAGGGCAGAATGCTGTTCAAACCAATGGCAGCCATACCGATTGCCAGAGCAATGGTGATGGGGGATAACAGTAAACCAATGGCGATGGCAGCGGGGTGACCAATTAAGATAGCGGAATCCAGACCGATGTAGAATTCGGTACCCTGGAAACGTTTCTGCATGAATTCACCGGCAGCCTGTGAAACGGGGATCATACCTTCCATCAGGATGGCAACCATGCGGGGCATGAGCAGCATAACGGCACCCAGGTTGACGGCCAGAGCCAGGATTTTCTGGATCTGAACGCCCAGGTCACCAACAGCAGCATCGCCTAAGTAGGCCAAAGCGCCGATGAGAACACCCAGGATAGCGCCCATGACAAGGGGCTCGCCAATGACACCAAACTGTTTGCGGATGGTATCGGGATTGGCATCCAGTTTATTTAAACCGGGGATGAGGTCGATCAGTTTGTTGAGGGGGATAGCGATCGGAACATAAGCAGCGGTGAAACCGTGCGGGATGGAGATACCGGGCAGGTTATACAGAGCCTGAACGCCAGGGGCGGTCCAGTCAGCCAGGAAGAGCACGATGGCAGCATTGAGAGCGCCAACAGCCAGGGAGAGGGCCAGATCCTGGGTCACAGCGTAGACCAGTGAACCGGTGAAAGCGAAGTGCCAGAAGTTCCAGATATCGACATTCAGGGTCTTGGTCGCGCGGATGGCCAGCATGAAGATGTTGACCAACAGACCAACCGGAATAATCCAGGTACCGACAGTACCACCAAAAGCGATGGCAGCGGCGGCAGGCCAACCGACATCAACGATGTTCAGTTGGACACCCGTACGGGTAACCATTGCCTGTGCGGCTTCGCCCAGTGCTGAGCCCAGCAGGCCAACAACCAGGTTGATACCGATGAAAGCCACACCCACGGTTAAAGCGGAGCGGAAAGCTTTGCCGGGTTTGGCGCCAAAAATAACGGCGATGATGAAGATGATGATCGGCAGGAAGACCGACGGGCCCAGGGCTTTAATCCAGTTAATTGAATCGAGTAACCATTGCATCGTGTTTTTCTCCTATTAGGAAATTAATTTATAAAACGAAACCTACAAGTTACTAGCAAACCCACAAAAAATAATGTATCTCTGTCAGAACACCTCCTTTTCTATGGCCTTCTGTTCTTCTCCGCTAATGTCTGGTAAAGGCCAATTCACGCTTTTTAAACGTAATGATGTAACAAGGTTGATAAATTCAATTTGGGGATTACCCCAATCGAAAAAGAAGAGTTTCCCCTTCTCCTTTCTACAAAAAAAATCATCCGGCGTTTTTCATGCTCAGATAAATTTCATTAGCTTCCTTGGGCGTCATGTTCTCATGAATGACAGCCTGTAAAGCACGGGCGACGCCTGCCGGAGATTCATTCTGCCAGATGTTTCTACCTAAATTAACACCGGCAGCGCCTTTTTGGATACCGTCATAAACAAATTCGAGCACTTCCAACACAGAATCGGTCTTGGGACCACCGGCAATCACCACCGGAACCGGGCAGCCTTCCGTGATTTTTTCAAATCCGTCGCAATAATAGGTTTTAACCACTCGTGCGCCCATTTCGGCGCAAATGCGGCAGGCCAGGGTCAGATAACGCGCTTCGCGTTTTGTCTCAAGCTCTTTGCCCACTGCGGTAACTGCCATTACGGGAATGCCATAAGGTTCGCAAACATTGATCAATTTCGAGAGCGCCATCAGGGTTTGATGTTCATATTCCGTGCCGATAAAAACGGAAACGCCCACCGACTGTACGTTTAAACGGATAATGTCGTCGATCGATATGGCGACTTCTTCGTGAGCCAGAGTCTGCCCTACCACCGTTGCTCCGCCGGAAACACGTAAAATGACGGGAACATGGGTCGTTGGGTCAATGGATGCCCGCATCACACCACGTGTAACAAATACTGCATCCACATATGAGGTCACCGGGGCAAACGTATCAGCCGGTTTTTCAAGACCGTGGGTTGGTCCCATAATATAACCATGATCCATAGCCAGATAGAAA
>JAJTBH010000247.1 GCA_021287005.1 Anaerolineae bacterium | reverse complement strand
GGCAAAGTCAAAGCCGGTAAAGTCAGTGAAATTTTAGAGAATTATTTGGTTGAAGAAAGCAACCCGGAGGAACCAGTTCATGCCTAAGATTAGCTCTTACCAAGAATTGTTGGACTCTTTCGAAGAGTCAAAACCGCTGCTCGCCAGCCGTCTCAATCTGGATAGCGCCCCCAAAAATAAAAAAATGGTGCTGGTTTGCAGCGGCACGGGCTGCCAGGCATCAGACAGCAATAAAATTGTTGAAGAATTTAACCGTTTGATTGTTGAAAACGGGCTTCAGGATACTTTACATGCCTCCATCGCCGGATGTTTCGGTTTTTGTGAAAAAGGCCCGATCGTCAAGGTGTTCCCCGACAATGTTTTTTATGTGCAGGTGAAACCGTCGGACGCCGTTGAAATTTTTGAGCAGCACCTGCTTAAAAACGAAAAAGTCGCCCGCCTGTTATATGAAGACCCCAAACAAAAGCAAAAAATTGAAACGGCCGAACATATTGATTTTTACCGTTTGCAGAAGCGTGTCGCCCTGCGAAACTGCGGTTTAATCAATCCCGAAAAAATCGAAGAATATATTGCCACCGGTGGTTACCAGTCCCTGGCGATTGCTTTAACGCAGAAGAAACCTTTAGAAGTAATTGAAATGTTAAAATCCGCCGGCCTGCGCGGTCGTGGCGGCGCCGGATTTTTAACCGGTAAAAAATGGGAGTTTGCCGCTCAGTATCAGGATAATGAAAAATTTGTTGTCTGCAATGCTGATGAAGGTGATCCCGGTGCCTTTATGGATCGTTCCATCATGGAAGGTGATTCACACAGTGTCATTGAAGGTATGACTCTGGCCGGTTATTCGATTGGCGCACACCAGGGTTATGTCTATATTCGTGCAGAATATCCCCTGGCAGTAGAACGTTTGCAAAAGGCTCTCGCTCAGGCTCGAGAATTTGGTCTGTTGGGTAAAAACATCCTCGGTACCGGTTTCGATTTTGATATCGACATCCGTCTGGGTGCGGGTGCATTTGTTTGCGGTGAAGAAACTGCTTTAATTCACTCCTTGCAGGGCGGCCGTGGTGAACCCTGGACCAAACCCCCGTTCCCTGCCCAAAGCGGTTTATGGTCTAAACCCACCCTGGTTAACAATGTTGAAACACTGGCTAATGTGCCCCTGGTAATGACCAAAGGCCCACAGTATTTCAGCGAAACCGGAACAAAAACTTCCAAGGGTACCAAAGTTTTCGCCCTGGCCGGCAAAGTCAACAACGTCGGTCTGGTGGAAGTCCCCATGGGCACCACCCTGCGCGAAATCATTTATGAAATCGGCGGCGGTATTAAAGACGGTGCCGAGTTTAAAGCTGCTCAGACCGGTGGTCCTTCGGGCGGTTTTATTCCCAAACAGTTCCTGGATACCCCGATCGACTACGAATCCCTCTTATCAATCGGTTCCATGATGGGATCGGGCGGTATGATCATCTTGAGTGATAAAGACTGCATGGTCAACATGGCTCGTTTCTACCTGGAATTCACAGTCGAAGAATCTTGTGGTCGTTGTGTTCCCTGCCGAATTGGTACCAAACGTCTGCTTGAAATCTTAACCGATATCACCGAAGGCCGCGGCAAAGAATCAGACCTGGCTGAACTGAAAGAACTGTCTCAGACCATTATTGATACTTCACTGTGCGGTTTAGGTCAATCTGCCCCCAACCCGGTGCTTAGCTCACTCAAATATTTCTGGGATGAATACGAAGCCCATGTTAAAGAAAAACGCTGCCCATCCGGTGTTTGTAAGAAACTTTTACGGTACGAAGTCGTGCCCGATAAATGTATCGGTTGTACGGCCTGTGCCCGTGTCTGCCCGGTTGGGTGTATCTCTGGCAGTGCCAAACAGCCGCATGTAATTGATCAGTCACGCTGTATCAAATGCGGTGCATGTCAGACGAAATGTAAATTTAATGCGATTATCCGGTATTAGGAGATAGAACATGGTTAATTTGACGATTGATAATCAACACGTCAGTGTCCCAGAAAATACAACGATTTTAGACGCCGCTCAAAAAATCAACATCAACATTCCCACTTTATGCTACTTAAATCTGGAAAAGCTGGGTCTGATTAACAAAGTAGCCTCCTGCCGCGTTTGCGTGGTCGAAATTGAGGGTCGTCGTAATCTGGCCCCTTCCTGCGCCACCCCGGTAGCCGAAGGTATGAAAATCAGCACCAACACTAAGCGCGTGCTCTCGGCCCGCCGCAAGGTTTTGGAATTAATTATCTCAAACCACCCCTTTAACTGCCTGGTTTGCGCCAAATCCACCGATTGTGAATTACAACGCCTGACATGGGAATTTGGCATTAATTTACAGCGTTATCATGGTGAACGCAGCACGCATGCCATTGATAAATCCAGCGGCGCCATCAAACGCGACCCCGAAAAATGTATCATGTGCCGCCGCTGTGAAACCATGTGTAACGAAGTGCAGACCGTGGGTGCTTTAACCGCCTTTGGGCGCGGTTTCCACACCGTTGTTCAACCCGCTGAAGAAGAACCTTTGATTGAATCAAACTGCGTTTATTGCGGTCAGTGTGTCAGTGTTTGCCCCACCGCCGCCTTAACCGGTGTCGGTTATATTCAGGAAACCTGGGACGCTCTCTTTGATCCCACCAAAAAGGTTGTGGTGCAGATTGCCCCGGCCGTCCGTGTAGCTATTGGTGAAGAGTTTGGCATGCCTGCCGGTGAAGTTGTTACCGGTAAACTGGTCGCCGGTTTACGCCGCATTGGTTTTGACGCCGTCTTTGACACCACCTTTGGCGCCGACCTGACCGTGATCGAAGAATCACGTGAAATTATTGACCGCTTAAACAAAAACGAAAATCTGCCCATCCTCACCTCCTGCTGCCCGGGATGGATCAATTTCATCGATCATCATTTCCCCAACCTGAAATACATGCCGTCTTCCTGCAAATCACCGCAGCAAATGACCGGATCGATTATTAAATCGTATTACGCCACGAAGATGGGAATTGATCCCAAGGACATTGTGGTGGTTTCCATCATGCCCTGTCTGGCGAAAAAATACGAAGCCAACCTGCCTTATCAGAAAAGCCACGATCTGCGCGACGTCGACCTGGTTATCACCACGCGCGAAGCCGCCAAAATGCTCAAAGAAGGCGCTGTGGACTTGCGCCACATCAAAGAAGAAGAATTTGACGATCCGTTGGGTGAATCTACCGGCGCCGGCGTTATCTTCGGCAGCACCGGCGGTGTGCTCGAAGCTGCACTGCGTACCGTGTATGAAAAGACCACCGGCAAAAAACTTGAAGACGTCAATTTCACTGCCGTACGCGGTATGAATGGTATTCGCGAAGCGTCCATTCAGATTAATGGCCGCACCGTTACCGTTGCAGCCCTTTCAGGCCTGGGCAATGCCCGCAAGGTGCTTGAAAAGATCGAAAAAGGCGAAAGCAAATACGATATCATCGAAATCATGGCCTGCCCCGGTGGTTGTGTAAATGGCGGCGGTCAGCCTTACTGCAATGAACGTGAAGAAATCATCGAACAGCGCATCCGCGGCCTCTATCATCTCGATCGCAACCTGCCGGTGCGTAAATCTCACGAAAATGCCTCCATCCAGCGCCTCTACCAGGAATTCCTGGGTGAAGCCGGAAGCCACGTTGCCCACGAGTTATTACACACGGATCGCAACTGGTAAATAGATAGAAACCCTTGTTATAGATAGAAAACAAACGCACCACCTTGAAATAACAAGGTGGTGCGTTATAATAAGAACCATTATCTATAACAAATGAAAGTAAGGAAGAAATGAGCACCAAAAATATTAAACTTTTTATTGTTAGCCTGGTTTCAATGATATTACTGGTACAGACCGCTGCCTGCGCTCCGGTTGCTGGTGAAATTAAACCAACAGAAACAGCCGCCCCGGCTGTAAGTGAAGTAAACTTAATCAATCCGCTCGGTCCCACGGTGATTCCCGTTGCCGGTTTAAGCACCGGCGATGTGACCGGTAACGTAAAAATCAATTTACAATACTGGAAGACCGTCGACGAAGCCGTTGGTCTGCTTTCAGGACAGGATGTACAATTTGCCGTGTTGCCCATTACGACCGGCGCCAACATGGTGGCCAGCGGTGTGGATATGTCTCTGGTCGGCGTGCATGAATGGAAGGTGTTTTATCTGGTCGCTGCCGAAAACAGCTCGTTTGACGGCTGGAAATCACTGGTAGGCAAAACCATTTACGCCCCCGAAGGTAAAGGCCAGACTGTGGATGTTCTTACCCGCTACGCCTTAAGCAAAGAAAACATCACGCCTGATAAAGATGTCAAATTTGTTTACGCCCCGGCCCAGGAAATTATCGCCTTGTTTAAGGAAGGCAAAATAGAATACGCCGCCTTGCCCGAACCTTTTGTAACCCAGGCTGTCAGCGCCGCGAAGGGTAAAATCGTTCTGGATTATCAGGAATACTGGAGCGGATTAAACGACGCTAAAAATGGCATTCCGATTGCCGGCATCTTTGTAAAAAACGATTTCCTGAAAGCTCATCCTGTTGAGACAAAAGAAGTTGTAGAAACATTATCCAAATCCATTCAATGGTCTAATGAAAATACCGACGCCGCTATTGAAGCCAGCACCAAAGTGCTTCCTTTGCCGGCCAAGGTCATGCAGGCTGCCATGCAGCGGATTAAATTTGAATACGTTTCGGCTGCCGATTCCAAACAGGAAGTACTGACTTTCTTAAAAACCATTCAGGAAACCTATCCTGAAGGTGTCAAAAAAATGCCGGACGATTCATTTTTTAAGTAAATGAAAAGTTTTATACGATCTCTGGCCGGTATATTACTCTTTATCGTTCTCTGGCAGATACTGGCTTCGGTTTTAAACAAACCCGTGATCGTCCCGGCTCCCATGGAAACATTGGGGCTTATGTTAAAAGCTTTATTTTCCTCGGAAACGCTGCTGGCTTTATGGCAGACAACCTGGAAGGTATTAATCGCTCTCCTGCTGGCAATCTTAATCGGGTTGCCGGCAGGTCTCATTTTAGGTCTTTCCGAGACTTTATACGGCGTTTTTCGCCCGATTATTATGGTGATTCAGGCTGTGCCGGTTGTGTCATGGCTGTCACTGGTGATTTTTGCCTGGGGCGTCGGCTGGCGCGGCCCCATTTTTATTGCATTTTTATCCCTTTTACCCATATCCATTTTAACCACTGTTTCGGGTGTACGGCATCTTGATAAAAAGTTGCTGGAGATGGCCAGTCTTTACAAGGTGCCCAGATTAAAAATCGTTCGGGATATTTATCTGGGGTCCCTTTTACCCTTCATTGCGGCCATATTGGATGTGAGTATCGGGCAGGCCTGGAAAGTCATTCTGGTCGCCGAATACCTCAGCGGCGGGGATGGCCTTGGGGTAAATATTCTGATGGCGCGCATGAACATCAATGTATCCGAAGTCTGGGCTTTAACACTGATTGCCGTGTTATTTGGCATTTTGACCGAGTTTTTGATTAAATATGCCCTGGGAAAGGTTATTAAAAAATGGACGTTTGTCTGAAAATAAATAACCTGAACAAATCATATGATTCTCTGGCGGTCATTCAACAATGGAACCTGAACATTTTTAAGGGCGAAAGGGTGATCATTCTGGGGCCATCCGGCTGTGGAAAAACCACTTTTTTGCGACTGGTTGCCGGTTTGGAAAAACCATCCAGCGGTTCCATCGAACATGCCGATAACTTAAAAATCGGTTTTGTTTTTCAAGAATCACGGTTGATCCCCTGGCGCTCGATTAAGGATAATTTAAAATTCGTTGATGAAAAAGGCAACGGTGAAATATTAAGTCAGCTTGGTTTAGATGGCTTTGAAAATTACCTGCCTTCTCAATTAAGTGGCGGTATGAAACAACGGGTTAACCTGGCCCGG
>JAJTBH010000246.1 GCA_021287005.1 Anaerolineae bacterium | reverse complement strand
TGGGGTGGGGTCATAGGTTTTTCATTCTTTATGGATAGGTCCGGTGAGTAAATACCAGGAGTCTTAATTAATTAACAAAATACAAATCAGGGTGTTTTTAAATATCCATCCAATTTGAAGCTTTAGTCCGCCGAAACAGACCGACTCATTTTATTCAAAACGCTCCAACATACCCTACGCCTGCTCATTACGCCTGTTTTCCGACCCGTGGGAGATATCTGCGACTCAAAAAAAGGAACGATGATAATCGAGGTGCAGATTCCTCACGATCGTTCGGGATGACAGGCACAATGAACAGATCCTGGGGAATGCTAAAATTCGTACTTAAAAAATGAGAGAATTCAGAACGATATCAGTGCCGCTTATTTTTCTGCGGTTTAATATCTGAGAATAAAAAAACCGCCGTTTCAGGCGGTTTTTTGTGTGAATTGAAGGTTAACTCTGAAACGGTTTTGAAATGGTGCGTAATCCAAGCGAGTCGTAAATGGAAAGCGTATAACGCGATTTGTTGAAAGTGTAAAAATGAACGCCGCGTACATCATTGTGCAGCAAATCCAACACCTGTTGCGTAGCCCAATGCACACCCACACGTGCGAATGTTTCGTCGTCTTCGGTGCGCGACAAAGCTTTTAATAGACGGGCCGGGAAACGGACGCCAGCCGCCAGGTCGGACATACGCATCATGGATTTGTGTGAAGTAATCGGTAAAATACCCGGTAAAATAGGCACCCGAATGCCCGCCAGCTCACAGCGCTCCTTATAGTCGAAAAAGTCGTGATTATCAAAGAATAACTGGGTAATGATGTAATCGGCGCCGGCATCCACTTTTTCTTTAAGGTGATCCATCTCGACCAATCGGTTGCGTGATTCGGGGTGGCCTTCTGGGTACCCGGCAACCCCCACGCACAGATCGGGAAATTTGTTTTTAATAAAACCAACCATGTCGGCCGCATTACAAAAACCGTTTTCACAAGGCACAAAGGTCGTGGCGCCGCGCGGCGGATCGCCGCGTAATGCCATGATGTTCATGACATTGTTATCATGATATTTTTGCAAAATGGAATAAATATCATCTTTTGTGGCGTTAATCGCCGTCAGATGCGACACCACGGTTAACTGGTTATCCCGTTGCAGACGCATGACCAGATCGCGAGTTAATTCGCGGGTAGTACCTCCCGCTCCATAGGTGATGGTGACAAATGAAGGTTCCAGAGGCGCCAACATTCGAATGCTCTGGTAAAGTTCTTCGGACGCTTCCGCATTCTTGGGCGGGAAAAATTCAAAACTGAATGTCGGACGATTTTTATTTAATATTTCTGAAACTAACATGACTTAAGCTTTCATTAATTGTTGAATGCGACTTTCACCAATATTAAAATATTTGGCATCGGGGTGATGCGCGATAATGGCAGCCGTGGATTGTTCGGGGACCAGTTGGTAGGCCTCGGTTAATTTCATGCCAAGTTCCTTTTCCACCGGTAATAGCTGGAATACTTTTTTGTGATCTTCCAGTTCCGGAATGGCCGGGTAACCCCAGGAGTAACGTTTGCCTTGTTCGGCAGGCAGACCCAGTTCGGTTCGAATATGGCGATGTAAATAATCAGCCGATGCTTCAGCCATTTGAACGGCCAGACCGTGTGTATAATATGCCTCACTATAATTTCCGGCAGCCTGCAAGCGGTCAAACCGCTCAGTGGCTTCCTGGCCGACGGTAACTACCTGGAAGGCGACGGCATCGATAATGCCGGAGTCCAGCGGGGCAAAATAATCTGCCAGGCAAAGCAGTTCTGCGTTGGCCTGACGGGGGAAGGCAAAACGGGTCAGTTCGGCCGGTTTTTGGGCCTTGAGTGAGGCCGGGTCGTAAATAATTAAATCATTACCATCGGACTGGCAGGGAAATATGCCATAAACGCCGCGTGGTTTAAGCCAGCCTTCTTTAAGGGCTTGCCGGCGCATATCATCCAAACGGAGGTTGAATTCGGCGCTTAATTTATCCCATTCTTCACCATGTGTGTTTTTGGCGCCCCAGGATAGGCGATAGAGTTCGTTCATGGAAAGATATTTAAACACCGTATCAAGCGGCATGGATTTAACACTTTTTACACCCCACTCAGCCGGTTGCGGCACTTTGGCGGCCGGTGTGACATTGGATTTGCGTTTTGCGGGGTTGGCCTGGGTTGCGCCGGTCGGGCGGCTGCGGCCAAGTTCAATTTCGGCGTCACGCCGGGTTTTTTCAATCAAGCCTTCCCGTTTTTGCCGATCCGAGAGTTGGTCCATGGTATATAGACCTTCAAAAGCATCCTTGCAGTAAAACACTCCGGCGTCATAAAAACGATTTTCTTCAGTTAATAAAATGCGCCAGCCGAATCGCTGGTTGATGGCGGCGCCGCCGATTAAAACTGGGAAGTTTAACTCGCGTCGCTGTAATTCATTAATAATCAGGGGCATCTGTTTACTGGTGGAAACCAGCAAAGCACTTAAGCCAATCGCATCAGCTTTTAATTCAACCGCTTTGGAAATGATGGTTTCGGCTGGAACCTGTTTACCCAGGTCGACCACATCGTAACCGTTGTTGGAAAGGATGGTTTTTACCAGGTTTTTGCCAATATCATGCACATCGCCGTAGACGGTGGCGAGCACGATTTTGCCTTTGGACAGGCCCTCTTTTCGTTCCAGGTAGTTCTCGAGATGCGTGACCGATTTTTTCATCACTTCGGCGGATTGTAAAACAAAGGGCAGAATTAATTCGCCGCTGCCAAATTTGTCTCCCACTTCCTTCATGGCCGGTAACAAACAATTGTTTAAGATATTAACGGCTGTTTCGCCTTTGTTATCGACGCCTTCCCGTCCCAGGATTTCATCGATGTCTTTTTCTACATCATCCTTAATCCGGTGCAAAATGCGATAATGCAGGCGTTCTTCTGCGCTCAGCGAAGCCAGAACAACCTGTTGACTGGAAACTTTATCTTTAAGGCTGCCGCCGGTTTTCTGGAAGTATTCAATCAGGTTTTGCAAGGCTTCCGGTTTGCGGTTAAAAATCAGGTCTTCGGCCAGTTCGCGCTCTTGTAAAGATATGTCGGCATAGGGTGTAACCGTGGCAGGGTTCACAATTGCCATATCCAGGCCGGCCTGAACGGAATGATATAACATGACGCTGTTTAATACTGCCCGTGCAGCCGGGGCCAGACCGAAGGAAACATTACTGACACCCAACGAAGTCAGCACACCCGGCAGGGCTGTTTTAATATCTTTAATACCATTAATGGTTTCGATGGCCGACAGGTTAAATTCAGGGTCACCGGTGGCCAGGGTGAAGGTTAAATCGTCAAATACCAGGTCTTCAGGTGCCAGACCATATTCATTTACGGCAATATCATAAATCCGACGCGCTACTTCCACCTTCCGCTCGGCAGTTTTGGCCATACCCTGTTCGTCGATGGTCAGGCAGATAACTGCGGCGTTATATTTTTTTGCCAGGGCAAAAATCCGGTCGGCCTTCTGGCGTCCGGCTTCCAGGTTGGTGGAATTGATTAAACAGCGCCCCGGGGCGGTTTGCAAAGCCAACTCGATTACGGCCGCTTCGGTCGAATCAATTACCAACGGCGCCCGAACCGAAGGCGCCAGGGTTTTAATTAAACGGCGCATCAGCGGCAATTCATCCGGGCGTTCGGTCAGGGCTGTACATAAATCGAGACCATGTGCGCCGTTATCAATTTGCTGGCGAGCCAGTGAAAGGGCACCGTCAAAATCATCGGCCAGAATCATTTCCTTAAATTTTTTGGACCCCTGAGTATTTAGGCGTTCACCAATCAGGAAAGGAGCCGGTTCTTGAATCATGGGTGTGGATTGTGTGGCAGACGCCAGGCGTGGCGTGGCTGGCAGCGGGCGTGAAGCAGGCTTAAGCCCTTTAACACTTTCGGCCAACAATTTAATATGAGCAGGCGTCGTGCCGCAGCATCCGCCCACGATGTTGATGTGGAAAGAACTGACGAACTCGGTCATCATTTCACTGAAAGGTTCGGGTTTTAATGGATAGACGGCCTGTCCATCCACATTAAGCGGCAGACCGGCGTTCGGTAAACAGGAAACCGGAACGGGGGCGTTTTCACCTAAAAAGCGAATGGATTCACGCATGAATTCAGGCCCGGTGGAACAATTTAACCCGATTACGTCAATGCCCATGCCTTCCAAAATGGCGGAAACGGCGTTGATGTCGGTGCCGAGCAGCATTCTGCCGGTTGTATCCAACGTTACCTGGGCCTGAATGGGTAAATAAATACCCGTGGTTTCAAACGCTTGTTGAACGCCCAAAATGGCGGCTTTCACTTCGAGAATATCCTGAGAAGTTTCGATAATCAATAAATCCACGCCGCCCAGGATTAAACCGGTGGCCTGTTCTTTAAACACATCGACCAACTCATCAAAGGTCACATTTGACAATTCGGGATCGTCCATGGAGGGCAATTTGCCGGATGGCCCCATTGAGCCGGCAACAAAACGCGGCTGATCGGGGGTGCTGAACGCGTCGGCGGTTTTTCGCGCCAGCGCGGCGGCTGTTTGATTAATTTCAATAACACGATCCTGAAGCTGGTATTCTTTCATGGTGATGCGGTTGGAGCGGAATGTGCAGGTTTCGATAACATCGGCCCCCGCTTCCAGGTAGGAACGATGCACCGTTTCCACTGATTGCGGAAAAGAGATCACCAGGAAATCATTGCAGCCCATATACATTTCTCCGCCGAATTCTTTGGCCGTCAGATTCATCGTCTGCAAACTGGTACCCATCGCTCCGTCGAATACCATAATTTTCTGGGCCATAACATCAAGATACCGTCGATTTGTATATTTGCGCTGCATAATAATTCTCTTTCTTTATTCCGATGAAATGAGTGAGTCAATAATCCGACCCGTTTTACCTGAAATACGCAGGTAATCATTTGATTTTACCCGATTTTCATTTAGAATTACAATGTAATCTTCCTGAAGCAAAAATATATCAACTGGAATGATTTTTGCAATCATTAGAAAAAAAAACTTAAGGGAGTTTAAATTATGAATGGAAGTAAGGGGCAGACTTCGCCAAAATGGGGGAGCACCACAAAACTGGTGGTGGCGCTTGCTTTTTTAACCGTCATTGCCCTGTTGTTGACTTTTTACCATACGATTGTTGGGCCGTTGGTTCTGGCTTTACTCATTTCTTATCTTTTTCACCCGCTTGCAGATAAGTTAAGTAAACATTTGCACATGCCCTGGGGGCTGTCGGTTAATTTAATTTATATAATATTTGTCGCCATTTTACTCTTTCTGGTAATTTCAGGTGGTGTCTTTTTAATCAACCAGATGCAGAGTTTGATCACTTTTATTCAAGCCACCATTAAAGATTTACCAACCCTGTTAAACAATTATGCGGTCCAAAAATATACGATTGGACCCTTTACATTGGATATGACCACGCTGGACGTCAGCGCCGTGGTAAACCAGATTTTAAGTGCCGCACAAAGCATGGTCGGTCAAATTGGTTCGGTTCTGGGTTCGATTGCCTCAAGCACGGCGGTTGTTTTGGGCTGGATATTTTTTGTTGTAATGATTTCTTATTTTGTCTTATCGGAGTCAAAAGGTGCGCCGGAATACTTGAGCAGTTTTGATTTACCCGGTTATGAATTGGATTTACAGCAAATTGAAAAACACCTGGCAAGGATCTGGAGCGCGTTTTTAAGAGGCCAGTTAATTGTCACCGGCATCAACGTATTTTTATATTCCTGTCTTCTGGGCGGCCTGGGCGTGCAATATTTTTATGTACTGGCAGTTGTGGCCGGTTTTGCGCGTTTCATCCCTTATCTGGGCGCATGGATATCCTGGACGACATTTGGACTGGTGGCTTATTTTCAAGGTAATACCCTGTTTGGTCTGGATCCGATCCATTATGTATTGCTGGTGTTAATTACCTCCATTGTGCTCGACTCGATTATGGAC